>CAZOMH010000116.1:0-9799 GCA_964580415.1 uncultured Nitrospirales bacterium | reverse complement strand
CACCAGGTAATCGCGGGCGCGGGTCAGCGCCACATAGAGTGTTCGCGCCTCTTCGGCCTCCTCCTCGCGGGCGCCGCGGTTGCTGATCGCCATCGCCATGGCGCACTGTGACTTTTCGCCCTCATCGTCTTCGGGGTTGAGCGCAAGACCCAGTTCGGCGTGCATACGCACCGCCGGGACACCGCCGCCGCGTTTGCCGCCCATGTCCGCCACAAAGACAACGGGGAACTCGAGCCCCTTCGCCTTGTGGACGGTCAGCAGCACCACGGCATCCCCCCCCTCGGCCTGCAAATTGGCGTCGCCCTCGCGGGCGGTGCCGTTGCGCAGATCGTCGAGATACTGCACGAACCCGCGCAGGCCGGCCGGGGCGCGCCGGGCAAAATTGTCCGCCGCGGCCACCAGCTTGCGCAGATTCGACACCTTTTGCAGGCCCTGGTACTGGCCCATAAGCACCGGTTCGAAGCGCGTCAGTTCCAGCGCGCGCCGCAGGAAAGCGCCGCAGGGCAGGTCGGCAATCCCGCGCAACTGCCGCAGCAGTCCGCGTATGGCCACCAACCGTTCCGGACGCGGGAAATCCCCGGGAACCGTGTCCGCATGGAACGCCCGCGCCACGCCGCCCGCCCTGCGCAGGCGCACGATTTCATCGTCATTCAGGCACGCCATCGGACTGCGCAGAAAGGCGAGCAGCGCCGGTTCGTTCCACGGGTCCGTGACGGCCTTGAGCAGGTGCAGCACGTCCATGATTTCCTGCCGCTCGTAAAATCCCTCGCCTGCCGCGCGGCAATAGGGCACCCCGGCCTGGCGCAACGCCTCCTCGTAGAGGTGCATGTGCGAGGTCCTGCGGAAAAGTACGGCAATGTCGCCATAGCCGGCGGGACGGGGTTTACCCTCCCTGTCCACCGGCAGCGGCTGCGACAGTTCGACCATGGCGCGCACGCGCCGCGCCAGATAGTCCGCCTCCGCCCGGGCCTGATCCTCGACCTTTAGCGCCCTGCCGTCTTCGCCGGGGCGGCTCACAAACACTTCGATGCGCGGCCCGCCGCCAACCGCGGCGCGGTCCGTGCCGATGGGTTTGTAGTCTTCCACCGCCGCCAGCAAACCGGAGCGAAAGAACAGGTTGTTGACAAAACCCAGCACATCGGGCAGGCTCCGGAAGTTTTTCGACAACGGGAGCGCGTTGCCGCCGGCGCGCTGGCGCACGTCGCCAAAGAGCCCCACGTCGGCCCCGCGAAACAGGTATATGGACTGCTTCGGGTCGCCCACCACAAACAGCGCCGGGCCGCCTTCGCATGATGCCAGCGCGTGGGCAATTTCGTACTGCGCCCGGTCGGTGTCCTGAAACTCGTCGATCAGCAGATAACGAATGCCTCCGGCGACACGCGCGCAGAGTTCCGGGTTGTCCCGCAGGGCAGTCCGTGTTCTGCCGATGAGGTCGTCGTAATCCATGGCGTTCATGGCGCGCTTTGCCGCGTCATGCGCGTCGATGACGCGCCGCGCGACGGCGGCAAAAGACACGGCCAGTTGCGCCGCGTCGGCGTCGGTTTGCGGGTCCGCCGCCGCGAAAGGCTGGAGCGACTTCTCCGCAAAATCCTTGACCGTTTTGAGCAGTTTCTCGGCGGCCTTGTACGCATCCTCGTCGGTCCAGGGACCCTTGCTGGCCCGCCGCCCGTCCGTCACCGCGAGCGATTCCAGCAAACGCCGCGTCTCCTCCGCGCCGGCGTTGCCGGCGGCGATCACGGCAAATGCATCCCGCGCCCGGAGGCGCCGCGCTTCGCGGGCCTCCCCGGGCGCATTGCAGTATCCGTCCAGCCCGCGCAGTTTGACGAGCAGCCCGCGCAGCGTCCATGTGCGGCCCAGACCGCACAGGTGCCGGTCATACTCCTCCGCGCAGCGCCGCCGCCATTCGGACAGCAGGGCGTCCGGGTCATCCATGGGAAGCGTTTCGCAAAGCCCGCAGAAGACGGCACGGCGGCGCAGCACGCCGTGCAGGGCCCGCCCCGCGGCGCCCGAGCCGTACTCCACCACCAGCCGGAGCGCGTGCGGATTCCCCTCGTTCAGCATGGCATGCAGGGTGCCTGTCACGGCCCGCTGCGCCAGCAGATCGGCCTCGCCGTCGCCCAGCACGGCCGCATCGGGATCGGCGCCCAGCCGCAGCGCGTTCTCGCGCAGCACGGCCATGCAAAAGGCGTGGATCGTGGACACGCGCGCGCCGTCCACGCCGCGCTCGAAGCCGCGCCAGCGCGTCGCCTCTTCGGGGGTTGCTTCGGGGTCCAGGGCGCGCTCTCGAAAACGTTTGCGCAGGCGCGCCTTCATTTCGGCGGCCGCCTTTTCCATGAAGGTAAACGCCACAATCCCGTCCAACCGCGCACCGTCGTGCTCCAGCAGATGCACGATGCGCTCCACCAGAATGTGCGTCTTGCCCGAACCCGCCGCCGCATCCACGCAAATCAGCGGCGCGCGGCCCGTTACTGCCTTTTCCTGCTGCCCGGTCATTTTCATGCCGCGCCCCCCCCGCAATTCACGCCGCCGACACGCGCATCCAAACCCGTGGCCGCATGCTTGCGCGCGATGCGCGTCTTCTGGAAGCGGCCCGCGTCGGGGCAGTCGGGATTCTCCAGGTTGTGCGGGTCCGGCGGAAAGTCCCCCGACCGAATGCGGCTTACGGCCCGTGCAATAGACTCGCGCGCCGCCTTTTCGCGCCCGGCCCATTGGTCCTTCATGCGCTTGGCGCTTCGGCCCGTTGCGTCGGCGTCGGCGTTCTTCGTAAGCGAGCAGTACCATGCCTCATCGCAAACGACACCCGGCAGCAGCAGTTGTGAAACCGCCCACTGGTACACGGTCAACTGCAAATCGATTCCCTCGTAAATATCCCTGTTTCCCGGCACGGCCCCGGTCTTGTAGTCAATAATCCGCGCACGTTCCCCTCCGGCCAGATCGATACGGTCAATCTTGCCGGAGAACTGCGCGCGCAACCCGTCCTGCTCAAACACCCAGGGTTCCGGCACGCGCAGCGTGGCGCCGCGCGGACCGCGCGTCCGGCCGAAGGCCGCCTCGGCATGGGCCGGCTTGTAGTCGTCACCCAGCAGTTCGGCGGTCCGCTTCAGGAAGCGCAGGAGTTGCCTCGCCATACGTGCGCGCTCGGCGGCCAGCAGCGCCCCGGGCACCGGGCTGGTCCGCCATTTGTTGCCCTCAAAGGCGGCAAGCAACTGCGCGTCGAGGATTGCCGGCAGTTCGGGGCCGTGCGCGGCCAGCAGGGCCGCTGCGGACATGCGCGGAAAGGACTCCTGCAGCAGCCGCATGGCCTCGTGGAACAGGGTGCCCCGAACAAGCGGCTCCAGTTCCTCGGCCGGTTCGCGCAGGTCATCAATACCCAACACATGGCGCATGAAAAAGGAGAACGGGCAGCCCAGGTATTTTTCGATCTGGCTCACGCTGAACTGGTGCCCCCCGCCGAACCGTTCCGCAACCCAGGCAACCATGCGCGCATCGGCAAGCACACCGTCGTATTCGTCAAATTCGGCCCCGCTGTGCCGGCTCCGTTCCACCGCGAGCGCGCCGCACGCCTCTGCAAGCACCGCGTCAAAGGCCGCACCCAGGCGCGGGCAGTTGTTCAGGAACCGCGCATTGGCCGCGTCGCGCAGGCAGGCCGCCTTTTCCGGGGCGGGAACCATGCTCTCGGCGCGCGGACGCGGGGCCACGGTGTGGTCGCCCAGGAGATCGCGCAGTTCGGCGACGAACGCGCCGGGCAGCGCCTCGCGTCCGTCGGTTCCCTGCATACGCCAGGTAACCGTAAACGATTTGTCCGCGGCGCACAGGGCATGGTGGAACAGCAGCCGCTCCATGCTGGAATGCTCGGCGGCACCGTTGAGTTCCACCCCGCCGCCGCGCAGCCGTTCCACATCGGTCTGCGGATAAATCGCATTGGACGAGGGCGGGCGCGGCGCCACGCCCTCGTTGGCGCCGCAGTAATACACGTGATCGAAGGAGGCGTGCCGCAGCCCGCCCGCCTCGCCGCACCACACGCCCGCACGGTCGCCGGGCCAGGCGTGGCTCTCGCCGTCCATCGCCCGTGAAAGCATTCCGGCAAACGCCGCCCGCGAAATGCTTTCCCCGGTGCGGTCGGCATCGTGCAGCGTCTCGACAAGCCGCGCCATGGAAAGGAGCGCGTCCTGTTCCGCGCGCCGGTGCGGTTCGTCGGACAAGGACGCAAGGCCCTGCCCGATACGGCATTCCTTCAACGCCCCGGCAAGCGCGACGGCGTGCGCCTTCACGGAGCCTCTATTCTCCAGCACATCGTCCAGGCGCGCCAGCATCCGCGACCGCGACTGCATTGCGGCCAGCGCGACCCCGGCCTCTTCGCCGGAGAGCGGCAACCGGCCCGGCCCGTCATCGTCGGCGTCTTCATCCCGGTCAAACCGCTTTTCGAGCCAGTCCAATCCTTCAAACCACTCTTTGCGGCCGGCAATGTGGTTCGCTTCGCGGGCCAGCGCCGGGGCTGCATCCTGCGGACCGGGCACGCCTTCCGGCTGGAACCACGGCGAGGCCATGATGTCCACCAGGGCCGCGCGTTCCCAACCGTTCACGGCCTCCAGCAGGCGCAGCACGAAAATGCCCACGGCACTTTCGCGCAGTGAAGGCCGGTGGCGCACACGGCAGGGAATGCCGAACTCGCGAAACACCTCGCGCAACGGTCCCGCAACGGAGGCAAATTCGCGAAACGCCACGGCAATCCGTCCCGGCGCGGCACCCTCCTCCAGAATGTGCGTCTTGACCGCGCGGGCGACCGTTTCCAACTCATGTTGTCCGTCGAGGCAGGGCAGCAGGTGGATATTGGCCTCCAGCCGCGTCGTGGCCTTTTCTCGGTCCTCTTTTGAAATGCGTTCGCGCGGCATCAGGTGTTCGGCCGCGTACTGCACCCAGTTCTCAGGCGCGGGTTCCGGAAAATCCGGCCCCTGCAACACGGACAGCCCCCGTGCGGTCAATTCTTCCGCAAGCCGTTTGCGGGCGTTTCTGGGCACCTCGAACAGGTCCATGCGGTCGGGGTTCATGTCGCAGTTCAGACCAACAACCAGCCGCGGAACGTGCGGCGCCAAGGCCACAATCAGCCGCATCTGGGAGGGGGTAAAGTCATCGAACCCGTCCAGCGCCACCAGTTCCACGCCTTCCAGCAGCCGGGGCATCCCCCGCCCGCAAACCGCACGGGCCTCCCAGTACAGTCCCGGCACGTCATAGGCGCCGGAGGCATGCAGCGCGGCCTGATAGCGCGCATAGGCCCCGGCCACCAGTTCATCGAACGGACCGGTATTCTTGAGCCCTTTCACGCGGGCGGCGAATTCGTCCGGCTCAATGGCCGCCTGCTTTAGCTGCGTGACCACGTCGAGCAGGTGACGGGGCCATCCGGGCGCGGCGGGATCGGGGCCGGGGGCATTGGCGGCGCGTTCGGCAGCCATCTGCGCCAGACACCCTTCCATCAGCAGCGTCCGATCCAGACTCTCCATCCTGGCCGGGTGCCGTCCCTCTGCAGCGAGCAGGGCTTCTGCAAAGCCGGTGAATTCGCAAACCGGCACGCCGAAACCGCCCGGCAGTCTGCCGTCTGCCAGCAGCGACTCCATGCGCCTCGCGGCAAGGCTGTGGGTGGGCGTGATCAGCAGCACACGCACGGCAGCGCCCGTCCTTGCGGCAGTCGTGTCCGCCGGGAGATTGGCGGTCCCGGGGAAATCCCCCCCCCAGTGCGCGGCCACAAGCGCGTCAATCGCCGCCTCGCGTCCGGATCGGCGCGTGCCGCAGTAAAATTCAATATTTGTCATGGTGCTAATCCCTCGCGCAGCCGGGTCCAATCCCGTGACAAGCGTACCCGAAGCGGTCAAAAGGTTCAAACTTGTCCGACCGCGGCGGCGGTACTGCGCACCGTTTCTTCCGTGGTGTTTCTGCCCGCGGGACCTATACCCGAGGAACCAGTTCCCCGCAAAGACGTCCCTTTTCCACGATGCGGATACGCCGGCAGCATACAGGACAGTCCAACTCGCTTCCGACGGTTATTTCCCCGACCGGATGAACGAAGGTGCTGCAGAAAGGGCAGGCAATACTGGGTGTTTCGTTCTTGTAGTAATCCTGCAGTGCCTGCGTAATGCGGCCCTTGCCGTAACAGGCCAGCAATGCGTCCACGATGGCGGGGTCGAACTGTGTGCCCCTGCCCTCGGCGAGCGCCTGCAGCGCCGCCTCGAAAGCCACCGCCTTGCGGTAGGGACGGTCGCTGGTCATGGCGTCAAAGGCGTCCGCCACGGCAACCAGGCGGCCCTCTATCGGGATGGCGTCCGCCTTGAGCCCGAAAGGATATCCGGTGCCATCCCACCGTTCATGGTGGTACAGGCAATAGGGAATGACCGGCTTCAGGAAGCTTACATCCCGAACCAGATTGGCGCCCTGTCCCGGATGTACTTTCATCCGCGAAGTTTCTTCGCCGGTAAGCGGTCCCGGTTTTCCCAGGATGGCGTTGTCGACGGCGATCTTGCCGACATCATGCAGCACGCCGCCCATTTTCACTTCCACCAGCCTGGCCGCGTCCCATCCGAGTTCGCGCGCTATTTCTACGGCAAAGCTGGTCACGCGCCGGGTGTGTCCGACGGTGTACTGGTCGCGCAATTCAATGGCATTGGCCAGCACCACGAGGGTGTCCTGGCAGGACTGTTCCACCATGCGCAAATACTGGGCATTCTTGATGGCGGAGGCGGCGGACCCCGCCAGCGCCGCAAGCAGTTCAAGGTCGCTGTCCGTAAAGGCGTCCCTGATGCCGTGATTATCGACATACAGCACTCCCAG
This sequence comes from uncultured Nitrospirales bacterium, assembly GCA_964580415.1. Lineage (GTDB taxonomy): Bacteria > Hydrogenedentota > Hydrogenedentia > Hydrogenedentales > CAITNO01 > CAITNO01. The sequence goes on along the minus strand of CAZOMH010000116.1, from coordinate 2,980 downwards.
CCGATCATCCTGATGGGTCAGGGGCGCGCACATGGCGGACGAAATATTCTGGGCGATAATGCTGACCCCCGAGTCAAAACGGGAGTCGTTCAGGGCGTTGCGGGTGATAATGGCCTCGCCTTTTTCAAATGCCCGGCGGACTATCGTCGTGCTGAAACACACTTCCTTCGAACCGGATTTCGAACGGATATATTCGACCCGCGGTTCATCCCTTTTGCTGCCCCCGAGCAAAATAACACCATTGTCCACCGGAAGGAGCGCGAACACATGGTCCATGATGCGGTCAAAGACACGGGACAACTCCCGCTCGCTCGCGATGGCCTGATTGGCTGCGTACACCGCAGCCAGCCGCATCTGCACCTCGCGCAGGCTGCAGTCGGCCACGGTTTCCCCGGACACACAGAAAAAGGCGCGTTGGAGGCTGTTGGGATCGCTGACGCCAACGGTCTCCCCGTCTTCCAGACACACCGTGGCGGTGGCCGGTTCGATGGAGGCATCCGGCAGTGCGCGACGGTCATCGGCCAAAGGCTCCCGCCGCGGACCGGACCGGAGCAGTCCCCTCAGGCGCGCGATGCTCCGGGCAAAAAGCCCACCGGACGCCTTGGGCGCGGCCGCCGCAAACGTTGCCGCGCGCTGCTCCAACTGCCGCAGCGCATTTCTGAATTCGCCGGCGGAGCGAAAACGCTCGCCGGGGTTCCGCGCAAGCGCTGTCTGCACAAATGCATCGGCCTCGGGAGGCAGTTCAAGACGGAATTGGGTGAGTTTCCCGCCCGGTTTTGGAGTCTGTCCGGCAAGCGCCTCATAGAAAATCACGCCCAGCGAATACAGGTCGGCCCGGTGGTCCACCCCGGCGGCGTTCGATTCCTGCTCGGGCGCCATGTACCTCGCCTTGCCGAGGTTGGTTCCGGTCATCGTGAGCCCCTTGAACCTGTCCGCTATCTTGGCCAGTCCGAAATCCAGCAGGCGCACCGAACCATCCTCCAGCACCATGATGTTCTCCGGCGAAAGGTCACGGTGGATGGTAATCCTGTGCGCGTGCTCAAGGGCGTCGCAGACCCCGCAAATGACACGCACCGTCCGGCGGAATTCAAGGCGGCGCTGCTCGCTGAGAAGGACGCGCAGGGTCTTCCCCTCAATATGCTCCATCGTGTAAAACAGAATTCCGTTCCAGTTGTGCGTGTTATGAAACTTGATGATGCCGGGATGGTCAAGCTGGCGGGCCAGTTCCACTTCCCGTTCGAAACGGGCCATGACATCGGGGTTTGCCAGACATTCGCTGTTCACCGTCTTCAGCGCCACATCCTGCGCGGTTGCCCGGTCACGCGCAAGATAAACCTGCCCCATGCCGCCCCTTCCAATGACACGACGTATTTCGTAACGGTCGGCCAGCATCGAACCCGGCTCAAACCGGGCCTTGCTTGGTGTGTGTTGCACAGGCAAACCCCCTGCGTTCGGCCACATCACATCGCACACAACCCATTGACGCGCGACCACCGCGTGTATTGCAGACCATCGGCCTGCCGCGAAGCGCGCTGCACCCGTCCAGAACAGTTTAGTATAACATGAGTGCCCCGAAATAGCTTCAATTCTTTTAGGAAAAGCCAAAGGAATGTCCGATACCCTTGAACGCCCGTAGACAGGACTTTCATATCCCAAGCCCGACCACCGGAATCCCGCAACCTCACAGTTGCGAAGGATTCACAAGGCGGTGCTATAATTCTAAGTCCTTGCGGGCCAATGAGAACGCATTTCCACATCCCGACCCTGCATCTTGGACCCTGTTCGGTCTGCTTCTCGGCCGCCGCAGGCAAATGAGGATCGCTGCGATGCAAATTTCCAGCCCGGACACCGGTAATGAACGAAACATCCAAGAATCCCCCATTGACGCGGCAGAACCGGTAAAACCGGGGCCGGGCATACCGAAAGGCGTTGTCACGGGGGTATGCCTTGCGCTTGTTTTCGCATGTGTCGCGATCTATGGCCGCACTCTCTGGAACGGCTTTGTCAACTATGACGATCCCCTGTATGTCACGGACAATCCTTCGGTAAAGGCGGGGCTGAACCGGGCCAGCCTTGCCTGGGCGTTCACCACCGACCGGGCCATGTATATGCATCCAATCACATGGATAAGCCACATGGTTGACTGTCAGTTCTACGGTGTGGAACCGTGGGGACACCACCTCACCAATCTCGTCTTTCATGCAGTCAACGCCGTCCTGCTCTTTGTTGTCTTTGCGCGCATGACCCGGCGCCTGTGGCCCAGCGCATTCATGGCCGCGCTCTTTGCCGTCCACCCCCTGCATGTGGAGTCGGTCGCCTGGATATCAGAACGCAAGGATGTGCTCAGCATGCTGTTCTGGGCGGGCACCGTAGGCGCTTATGCCCGGTTCAGGGAGCGCCCCGGAGCACTCCGATATCTTGCGGTGGCGTTTATGTTCCTTCTCGGGCTGCTGTCCAAACCCATGGCGGTGACGCTGCCCTTTGTACTGCTGCTGCTGGACTACTGGCCCCTGGAACAGGGGGACCGCACAGCCCCTTGGGGCGCCACTTTCCGAAAACTGTCACGCCTGGCCCTTGAGAAGACGCCCCTGTTTCTGATGACGGCAGTCTTTTGCGTTATCACCTTTGTAATGCAGGCGCGCAGCAACAACTTGTCTTTTGGCGAGAAGGTCCCCCTTGCGGCGCGCTGCGCCAATGCCGTGGTGGTCTATGTGCTGTATCTGCAAAAGACCCTGTGGCCCGCCGGGCTTGCCGCGTATTATCCGCATCCGATAACCCGCCCGATGGGACAGGTGGCCGGGGCGGCCCTGATACTCATTGCGATAACGCTGTTCTGTCTAAACAGGGCGCGGCGGCAGCCCTACCTGATCGTCGGGTGGCTGTGGTATCTGGGCACCCTGGTACCCGTCATTGAACTGGTGCAGGCAGGCACCTTTTCCCATGCGGACCGCTACACCTACATCCCGCTCATCGGCATATT
>CAZOMH010000115.1:0-9813 GCA_964580415.1 uncultured Nitrospirales bacterium | reverse complement strand
TCGGCCGCACGCTCGCGGGCCACGGCCTGGCCGTGGACGCGGGGAACGGCGAGGACTTTGACGCCCTCTTCGCCCGCATGGTCGCCGCCGTGAAGGCCGAAGGCCCCGTCGCCCTCATCAACAAGCGGCCCATGGCCCCCGGCATCGAGGGGCTCGAGGGCAACCACGCCGGCCACGACGTCATCAAGAAGGAGCTCGGCGCCGCGTATCTCCAGGCCCGCGGCCACGCGGACGCCGTCGCCTACCTGGACACCGTGAAGAAAGTCACCGTCTCCGCGTCCTACCGCGGCTGCACCGCCGAAACCGCCAGCAACCGCACCGAGTTCGGCAACATCGTCAACGGCATCCTCGACGGCATGGACGAGGCCGCGCGCGTCGCCACGCTGCTCGTGGTGGACTCGGACCTGGAGGGCTCCACGGGCCTCAAGGGCATCCGCGTGAAGCACCCGGAGGTCTGCCTCAACGGCGGCGTCCAGGAGCGCGGCAACTTCTCCGCCGCCGCCGGCTTCGGCTTCAAGCCCGGGAAGCAGGGCATCTTCAGCACCTTCTCCGCCTTCCTCGAGATGATCATCTCCGAGCTGACCATGGCGCGGCTCAACGAGGCCAGCGCCATCTGCCACTTCTCCCACGCCGGCATCGACGACATGGCCGACAACACCTGCCACTACGGCATCAACGTGATGCTGGCCGACTGCGGCATCGCCGAGGGCGACCACACGCGGCTCTATTTCCCCGGCGACGCGCTCCAGCTCAAGAGCGTGGTTGAAACCATCTGGAACGACCCGGGCGTGCGCTTCGTGTTCACGCTGCGCAGCACGGTTCCCTTCATCCTCGACGGCAAGGGCGAGAAGCTGTACGGCGGCGGTTACAAGTTTGTGCCGGGCAGGGACGAAGTGGTCCGTGAAGGCACGGCCGGCTACGTGGTCGCCTACGGCGACATGCTGTGCCGCGCGCTGGACGCCGTAGAGCGCGCCCGCGAAGCGGGCATCGATGTGGGCCTGATCAACAAGCCGACGCTCAATGTGGCCGACGAGGAAATGCTCAAGAAGCTCGGCGCGGCACCCTTTGTGCTGGTCGTCGAGAGCCAGAACATCAAGACAGGCCTCGGCTCCAGGTTTGGCACCTGGCTGCTTGAGCGCGGCTTCGCGCCCAAGTACGCGCACCTCGGCGTGTCCAAACCCGGCAAGGGCGGCCTGAGCGAGCACATGTTCCACCAGGGCATCGACCCCGACAGCATCCTCGCCAAGATCAAGTCCCTGGCGGGCTGAACGCGCGGGCAGATCGCGGATTCCTCGCCGCCCCCCCGAACCATTCGGCGGGGGCGGCCTTTTATTGCCGACGGGCCTGGCGCTGTTTCCGCCAAAGCGGCGGGGCTGTTGTCCCGGACGGTATCGGCAGCAGTGATCCGGCCGGAAGGGACCGGCGGCCGGGCGCGTGCGAGTTGCACCGGATCACCCCAAATGCGGTAAACTATTAAGTCTCGTGAAGTCCGGGCGGGGAGCGACTGTAATCGCACCGGCGTATGGGTCCGCCTTTCCGTCCGGGGAAATTGTCTTGGAAATACGAGGGGCGACGGTGCATGGAATATTATGTGATGATTGAGGGGCAGCGTGTGGGCCCGCTTCAAGAGGGAGAATTGCGGCAGCGTATCCAGTCCGGCCATATCCATGGCCGGACACCGGTCTGGCATGCGGGTCTGGAAAAGTGGCAGCCCTGTTCCGCCGTGCTGAAGGACGTGCCGCAACCGGAAGTGTGGTTTGCAATGGTCGGCGATCAACGGCTCGGTCCGTTGCACCGGGGTGCCCTTGAACAGGCGGTGGCGCTCGGCCAGATAACGGCGGAGACGAAGGTCTGGAAACCCGGGATGCCCAAGTGGCGGTCCTGGGGCAAACTTTCGGCCGAAGAGGGCATGGAAGTATCCGTGATCGACCCGACGAATCTCGGCGGAAGCCTGAACACCGCCATGGCCGCCAATTTGGGCGGCAGCGGCGTTCCTTTTGATTTTGACATGGGGAAGAAGGGGGCGGGCCGCGGAAAGGGTGTGTTTGCATCAATTCTTGGCCGCGTCCTGCCGCCGCGCAAGGAAAATTGACTTCGGGAAAGGGAGTGATGGTGACGCGCATACCCGCGGCCATTGCGGCCCGGGGCTGCGGGACGGTAAACTAAGCCAGGCTGATGTTTCGGCCCGAACCGTGCCGCGCGGCATGCGCACCTTTCAAGAGACCCGGCCAGGAAAGGGGAACGGTGTCATGCAGTATTTCATTATGACCGAGGAACAGCGTTTGGGGCCGTTCACGGAGGCGCAACTCCGTGAACGGATTCAGGCCGGCGGGGTGCATGCGCAGACGCCCGTCTGGCACAAGGGGCTGGAAAAGTGGAAGCCCTGCGGAAACCTGTTTGGCGACATGACGGAACTGGACTCGTGGTTTGCCATGATTGGCGGCGAACGGGAAGGGCCGATGACGCCGGAGGCGTTTCAGAAGGGGGTCAATGCGGGCCGGTTCACGGCATCCACTATTGTGTGGCATACCGGCATGCCCCGCTGGCGGCGGCTGGGCAAGGTGGCCTTTGACCAGGGTGTGGACCTGGTCGGCAGGGGGGCAACGACCCCGGCAATCTACAGCACAAGCGAACATACGCCCCGGATGGCAATACACGGCACGCCAACCCCCGCCCCCTCCGCATCGCAGTTCTCCGCGTTTACCCCCCGGCCTTCCGCACGCGCGGCAGTTCCCGTACCGGGACCCCGCAGTGCGCAAATTGCGGCGCCTTTCCCTGCCGGGGCACAGGCCCGGCCCCAAACAAAACCTCCGGCAGGCCGTCCGGTGCCGTCCCAGCCACCCCGGTCAACACCGCCTCCGGTACCTTCCCCAACACAGCGCCAGTCCTCCGCTGCGCCGCCGGGCATTGGGAATGACACGTCGAACGTGGGTCTTATCCCCATGTTTGACGTGGAGATCGACGCGCCGCGTCCGCCCTCCCGTCCCGCGCCGCCACCTGTACCGCGTCTGAACCTCGGCAAATTCGACGGAGTGTCTCCACCCTTCGACTATGGCGGGTTCTGGATTCGATTCCTGGCCATCCTTATTGACGGCCTCCTTATAGGCATGTTTGTTGCCGTGGCGATGACCGTGCTGGGGGTGTCTATGGCGGCTTTCGTCGGGGCGGTACAACCGGGACCCAACGCCACGCCGCAGGAAGTGCGGGCCGCCGCCGAAGCCGTATCGGGGATGGCGGGACGCATACTGCTGGTGGAGTTGCTGGCGGTCCTGTATCCCATCCTAACCACCTGGTGGCTGGGTGGCTCGTTTGGCAAACTGGTGTGCGGCCTGCGCGTGGTGCGCGCTGACGGCGAGGCGCTGTCGTTCTTGCGCTGCTTTGGCCGTGAATTCACCAAGGTTCTGCTCTCCAACATGCTGACTCTGGGCGTCGGGTTCCTGTTGGCAGCCTTTAGTGACGAGGAGAAGGCGTTGCACGACACTGTGTGCGACACGCGGGTGGTGAAGAACCGGTAAAAAGGAACGCCCTCCGGGCCCCATGCAGGCATGGGGCCCGGAGGGCTCTGGAAAATGCGTATTCCGTACTTCTTTCTTCGCCGAATTACCGTCAACGACAGTCCAAGGCCGCCAAGAAAGCCGGGTGGTCCCCGGGCACTCTCTTTGAGTGCGTTCCGGTCGGAACCTTCTTCGCGTTCACCTGCGTTTCTTGTGCGACTTGCCGCCGCACGGCTGTCTGATGCCCGCAATGACGTCTCTGTTTGACGTTTAGCCGCGTTTGATGCTGCGGAGCACACGCTCGATCCACAGATCGAGGTGTTCGCGGCCGAGGGTGGCGATGAGATCAATGCCCTCGGTGCGGGCGATGGCGATGGCGCGATCACGGGCGAGTTCCCGGGCGCGGCGGCGCTCGTCGTCGGTGAGGATGCCGTCGGCGCTGGCGGCTTTGATGGCCCGCACGTATTCCTCGTAGACCTGGCGCACAGCCGATTCAAGGCACTGGATCGCGCGCCGGGTCCGGTCGTCGCGCAGCCGGCTGAACCAGGAAGAGGATTGTACCGCAGCCCAAATCGTGCCGGTAATGCCGGCGATCAGGGAAAGTGCGGGGTCGCTGGTGAGAAGATTGGTGAGGGTCATGGTTTGGGGTTCCTTTCTTTTGGGAAATGGGAAGAATGGGAAGAATGGGAAGAATGGGAATTGTTGGAAAGGCTGTCACCACCAGCTTGCGCGCCAAGCGACGATGGCCGCGCCCTGATGGGAACTGTCGAAGTCATCGTAAAAGCGCAGGGTGCTGCCGCCGGGCGCCAGTTGCGGATAGTCACCCGAAACCTGCGCGGTGACATCAGTGCCGTTGAGGGTGACGCGGCGTGCCGTGCCGTCGATCACGAGCACCTGGCCCGGGCCCATGGCACCGCCGTAGGTGAGACGCCGGACGCCGTCGTCGAACGCGGGAACCATGATCGTGCCCGAGGCGGTGAACTGGATGCGGACGGCGGCGGGCGCGGTGCCTTCATTCTCCAGCGGCAGTGCCGAGCCCCATGCCTGGACGGTCCACGGGAGCTGCGTGTCCGAGTCGGCCACTTCCATGGCCTGATCGGAAGTGAACAGCGCCGTGAACACGGCTTCCCGTCCCGTGCGGTGTACCTCGCGGTCAAGCCGTTGAAGGTGCGCAATGATGTGCCGGTCCGGACGCAGACCGAGTTCGACCGTGCCGGTCTCGCCGCCAAGTGCGGCGCGGGCGATGTTGTCCAGCCGCGATTCCAACTCGGCCCATGTGGCGGCATCACCGACGGAACCGCTGACGCGGATGGTGCGGGCGGGAAGACCGGAATCGGTGTCGCGGCGCTCGTGGACTGCGGTGGATTCATCGGAAAGGGTCAGATCGCCGATGCGGATCATGGGGGTGCTCCTCAAGAAATGTGGGACAGCCGCCCTCGGCTGTCAGTCCTGGCGTAACGGTTACAAGCCGACAGCCGGGGGCGGCTGTCCTGCATTTTCGGATTGGCGGCCTCAGTCGCCGCCGAGAAGCGGCATGGGATCGGTGGTCAGACTGGGAAGTGGCGCGGGCAGACGGAGCAGTACGGGGGCGAGCCGTTCCCAGCCGCGGTATTCGGCGGAGGCCGCCGCTTCGCACAACGCGGGACCGCGCGCACCGGTGTCGAGCCGCTGTCCCGCGAGGGAAACATTGCGCCGCTCCGTTGCCCAGCCCGACGCCAGGGCGCGCAGCACCAGGGCCCCGGCAAGCAGCGCCTCGCCGTCGCGAAGGCGTTCGGCTTCGAGTTCGGTGTTCGCGGCGGGGTCTAGCCGCACCAGAACACACAGGTGCGCCTGGAGCAGGCCGTCGGCAACGAGTTCGGACGACGCGGCGTTTTCGGAAAGCTGGAACTTGAGGCGAACATCGTCTTCCGTGGCAAAGGTGGGCATGGCGGGAGTCTCCGTGGTGTTTTCGTCATTGCGAGCCTCAGACCGCCGTTGGCGGCGATTCGCAGAAGAAAGTTGATTGCAAATGCGACAGGAAGACAGTCAAGTGCCTTTTTGATGCCTCATGACCGACGTATTTTGGAGTGCGGCGGCAGCGACGCCGTTTTGGCTTATCTGTCTGGCAAGGCCAGCCAAAGCGGTGTCGCCGCTGCGCTCTGTTACCGCACTCCAAAATGGAGAACGCGCATTGCTCGAGCGCCAGCCTGTGAAGTACGCCAACCTGCCAGAATCTTCGGCCTGCTCGGCAGCGAAGCGAAGCCATCTCACGTTCGCCGTTGTCTTGCGGTGAGGCCATTTATTCAAGAGATTGCCGCATCGGGCTCCGCCCCACTCGCAATGACGGTTCTGTTGACGGTGGCGGCACCCCCAGGCCGCGTTTTCACTGCGTGTCGATGCGGCCTGAGGCTGCCACGGAAATGGGAGATCAGGTCCAGTCACTCTTGACGACGACGCGCGCCTTGTCGTAAATGACGGCAAAGTCGGTGACGACGGTCAGGTAGGAACGGTCCCACTGCTGCTGGATGAGTTTGTCGCTCTCAACAAGCAGGTCCTGTTCGGTGAGCTTCTGCACGGCGTACCCCGCGTCGAGCAGCGTGATCGTGTGGTCGGGCTGTCCCGCCATGGGCACCACGGTCAGGCCGAGCGGCGAAGGCATCCGCCCGGTCTTGGCAAAATCGGACAGGACGCTGTCCTGAAAGGCTTCGAGACTGAGGATTTGCGTGAGCGTCGCGGCATCGGCCAGCAGGTGCGTCGGCGTAAAACAATGGCCGAGGTTGAGCGCAATGAACCCCCTGACAAGGTCCGTGTAGGTCCAAGTGTTGGCGGTGGTGGTGTTGATGACCACGGGCGCCGTGGCCGCGCCGGAGGAATCGCCGAAGGCAAGCACGTGGGCCAGGCGCGCGTCGAGGTCGCGTCCGAGCCGTTCGCCGATGCGGCGCAAATGCACGCGCAGCATGTCAACCGACATGCGCCGCACGACCTCGTAGGAGGCGAGCACGCCGCGGCCGCGCTTGTCGAGGCGCACGACGCGGTCGCCGTACCGGATTTCCGATTCGGGGATTGCCGCGCCCTCGGCCACATCGCGGAATTCCTCCTCTTTCTCAAGTTCGCGCACATAGGGAACGTCGCACACCGCCCCGCCAACGCGCTCGTCGCGGATAATCAATTCGGGGTAGCGCGGGCGGGCCCGCATGCCGTCGATGACGGCGGCGCGGACGATGTCGGGAAAGAGCCACTTTGCCTCGGCGTCGGAGGCAAAGAAACGTTCAACGCTGATGCGGCCGAGATCAACGCCGAACTCGCGGGCGCAATAGTCCGCCACGTTCGTGCCGAGGGCCTTGAAGAAATGGGTGTGGGTCAGGCCGAGACCGTCCAGGGTCTCGTAGAGTTCGCGGCCGCGGACCGCGCGCAGGCGCTCCGGTTCCTGGCCGAGAAAGCGCGTCTGTTCGCGCATGAGGGTGTCTTTGTCGTGCATGGTGCGGGGCTCCTTTTACAGCAGCACCTGGACGGTGGCTGCGGTGGTGTCAACCTTGAGAACGAGGCCGCGGCCCGAGCCGCTGGCGGGAACGGCAACCTTGCCGGCCGTGGCGGAGGCGACGATGCCCGCGGCCCCGCCGACCGACGGCGCGGTGCCGGTGTAGGCGAACTCGCACACGCCGCGCAGGCGCACGGGGATGGCCGCACTGTTGCGGTCGCAGTCGACGAGTGCCTGGCCGACAACGGGTTCACCCGCCGCGGCGGCGTGATCGATGGTGTAGTTTCCGGCAAGGACGAGCGCGTCACCGCGCTGAATGGCAACGGTGCCGGCAGACTGGGTGCGGCAGGTCACGATGAGTTCGGTGACGGGGCCGCCGATGTCTCCAAAAGCCATGATGGAATCTCCTGTGGTTGTGGACTGGGAGCGCCGGCATCCCTGCCGGCTTTCCCGCTTTGGGAAAAAAGAATGGGATATATGGGACTGACGGGAAGAATGGGAGCTATGGGACAAGGTCTGCAGGGTGCCCGCGGCAAAGCGGAGCGCGCCATATTGTGGCTGTGCCAAACGCAAGGGGACGGTGCGTTCCGTTTTGCTTTCGCAAAACTCCAAGCGCCCTACGAAAGCCGTTAGCGGTCGCGGAGCAACCGCAGCGCCTGATCGGCGCGGGACCGGATCGAGGCGCGTTGCGCCTCGTCTTCGAGGGCTTCGGGACGGGAGACAGGTTCGGGCGGAAAGGCACGGTCGAAACGTGTTTCGAAGGCGGCGAGATGGCCGTGTATCTCGCGCAGGGAGAGCGGCGCGAGCAGGCGCCGCCATGCGGCGGCATCAAAGGCGGTGCCGTCGAGTTCGCGGCCCAGTCCGCAGAGCCGGGCAATGGCGCGTTCGCGCGCCTCGACGCCGTCGCGAACGAGATCGGCCAGACGGTCGGGAGAGGCATGGACCGCCCGGGCCGTTTCGGCAAGCGCACGGACGCACCGGGGCGGCAGTCCCTCCGCGCGCCGCCATTCGAGGCGGGTTGCACCGCGTGCGCCGTCGAGGCGCATGATGCGGACATCGGCGTCGCGCCGCTCCCATGCGTAGGCGCCGGCATCAATGCGGACGGCATCGCCGTCCTGCCGCAGCCAGTGCGTTGCGTGGGGTGGTTTCTCCGCCGCCCACACACCAGGCTCCAGCGCGCCGGCATCGACGCGCAGACCGGCAAGACAGCCGTCCTGCTCCAGGCGGAGATCAAGATGCGGACCCTGTGTGTCATGGTGGCGGTGGATGACAAAGCGGCCCTCGATGGGTGCGGCGCCTGCGGCCCGCGCAGTGGCGGGATCGAGCGGTTCAACGGAAGCAAGGGTCCAAAACATGGGCCGGGTTCCTTTCGTGGTGTTTTCCCCTGCCGGGAAAATGCGGGACAGGCGCCCTCGCCTGTCGCTCCTGAACGTCCGACACGGGCCGACAGCCGGGGGCGGCTGCCCTGTAATCCCGCAGTGGCCTCAGTGGCGCAGCATGCCCTGGGCCAGGGTGGCGGCAAGACCGGCGAGGTTGGCGAGCAGGAGAAGAACGCCCCGGGCAAGGGTCTGTTCGAGCCGCAGCACGCGGTCCCGAATTTCGTGGATGTCCTCGGCGAGACCGCGGAACTCGACTTCCGCGGCGCGTTCGAAAGAGCAGCGTTCAGTACAGCGGTCGGACATGGCAGTGTCTCCCGTGGTCATTCGTCGGCCCAGGGACGGCGGACGGTGGTGGCCAGTTCGATGGGTTCGTGGAAACGCTCGCGGGCCCATTCGAGGGCGCGCGCCGCGTTGACGGCCGCACCACGGGGCACGAAGCCCGTACCCTGTGAACCGGCGGGCACAACGGACCCCTCGATCACCTCCACCACGTCGCGCATGATGAAGTGGCAGGCGGCGTCTCCGTAACTGCGGCCGGGCACGTGATCGCAGGAGCGCAGGTCGCGGCCGCACACGGAGCATTCGGGCACACGGAACGAAAAGCCGATGGAGGTTTCGCGGTAGACGCCGCCCTCGATGTTAAGGATGAAGTCGCGGTTTTCGCCCGTGCGCAGCACGTAGACCTCGGGCCGCACGGACACGCGGTCGCCTTCGCGGTGGATGCGCGAACGGAAGAAGGTGCCGCGCGGCAGCGAGCCGCGCAGGTCGTGGCGCTCCATGAGCGGACGGCCCGGGGTCATGCGGTCGATCTTTTCCAATTCCTCGTCGGGGAATCGGCTGAAATGGCGGTCCACCTGGTTGTGGCACAGGTCCATTTCGAACACGGCGAACTCGTCTGTGTTGAGCGGACGTAATGCGAATTGGTTGACCGCGTCGCGCGTGTCGTCGGTTGCGTCGGCGCTCGTGTGACGCCGCAGTCCGATGAGCGCGCCGGGATGGTGAAAGACAAAGGGTTCCAGTTCCATGCAGGGGTCTCCTGTGCTGTTTGCCTCGTTCCCGAGTACAACTTGGGAACGCAATTGTCTTCGAAGTTGTGCTTCGCAAGCAGGAACGCGAAGTAAAACTTCGCGAACAGTGACGTTCCCAAGTACAACTTGGGAACGAGGAGGCAACACCCCCGGCCCTTCGGGCCATCCGCCTTCGCCAGGAAGCTTCGGCGGGACAAGCCCCCCTCAAGGGGGGATTGAAGACAGACCGTCGGGGAGCGCCGTCTTAGGTCCCCCCCTTGAGGGGGGCGGTCCCGCTGCAAGCGGGACGGGGGGTGTCGTCTTCTCTATTCCAACCCCAGCGCGGCGCACGCCGCGCGGTCGTCGATGAGGCCCGCATCGCGCAAACGAAGGGCGTTGTCGATTTCTTTTGCGCGGGCCTCGGCCTCGCGCAGCACATCGGTCGTGCGGTTCCCTCCGAGCCGCACGCGGGCGCG
>CAZOMH010000114.1:0-9827 GCA_964580415.1 uncultured Nitrospirales bacterium | reverse complement strand
ATTGTCCCCAAAATTGCGGGCCGGTTCCCGCCGCTGTATACTGAAACGCGGCGAAGGGTCGTCACGTGCAATTCACGCGAGCCAGAAGGGGAAAGGCAATGACTGAGGAGAACGTCTCATGTTCGACGGAGGGGGCAGTCCTGCGGCACGGACCTGGCGTTTCTGGCGCTCACCCCCATTTGAGCACGCGCGACATCCCTGAAGGAGGCTTTTCATGCGCCTACTGAAAAAGGTCGGGCGTGCTCTTCTCTGGCCGTTCCGGTTCTGGCGGCTCATGCTTGCCGGGGTGCTGTTGCTGGCGGTCGCGCATATCATCATTGACCGGGTCTTGCTGCGCAAGCTGGCGGCCCAGACGGAGCAGTTCCGGAAAGAGGGCAGGCCGGTCACCTGTGCCGACCTCAAGCTGCCCGAGTACACGGCCGTTGACAATGCCTATACCGTGTATGAGCAGGCAATGGACATGATTAAGAAGACAACCGATGAGGCGTCATGGTCCCGGTACCGGCCCCTGATCAGCCGGTTTATCGGCGACAACCCGTGCACGGCCAAGCTGGACGAGCAGCCGCTTTCCGCCGAGGAAACGGCCGATTTGGGCGGCTACCTCCAGAAGGTTCAGCCGGCCCTGGACCTGCTGCAAACGTCCCGGAACTGCAGTAAATGCATCATACCCGACGTGCTTGCACAGCTCGACGGCAGCAGCGGCGACAACAGCAAGATTGAGGCACATAGTTCCAGTATTCTGCGGATGGACAAACTGATCCGCCATGCCGTCGCGCGGGGTCTCTGGGAGTCCCGACAGGGAAATCTGGACGCCGCCTTTGACTGGTTTGCGCTGGGCCTCAACATCGCGGACAACGGCAAAGGCTACCTTGGGTTGTCGGGGGGAGCGTTTAGGCAGTCATTTATTCACACGGTGCTGGGCGCGGTCCAATTGGCGCTCTACGACGGCGAGGTTCCCGCCGTCCTCCCCGCCGCCTTTGCCGAGGAATTGCAGAAGTGCATGGACCGCAACAGTTACGCGAAGCCCTACGAATATGAACGGCTGTTCGAAAACGATGCCGCCATTCGAAACGGAATACAGGCTTGGGGTGTTTTGCGGCCCCTGTACTCCCTCAACCAGTTCAAGATGAACCAGTGCTACATTCAACTGGACGACGCCCTCAAGGAACCCGACTTCGACCGTCAGCAGGCGACGCTCGACGCGCTTGAAAAGTGGCTTGATAACGCTTCAATTCTCTACGTGCTCCCAAAGATGGCATTCCCCATTACCCTCAGGTCAGTGCAGCAGATTCGCCACGCTCTGGCCGCTTCGGCACTGTGCGAAACGGCACTCACACTGAAACAGTTCAAGCAGAAGAATGGCGCCTATCCGGAATCGCTTGCCGAACTGGCATCGCCCCCTGCCGCCGACCCGTTTTCCGGGCGCGACTTCAATTACCAACGGGACGGGGACGGGTTCGTGCTGTCCAGTGTCTTTATGCTTCCCGCGTATCAGGGAAAGAAATCACCGGAAACCAATCTTGCGTGGTGCGCGGTCAGGTAGGGTGCCCGGACTTTTACCCAGCAAAAGGCGGTGCCCCGTCCCACAGTTCCCAAATTGCGGGCCGGTGCATGCCGCTGTATACTGAAACGGTTAAGGTGGGCCGCCGCGTGCAATTCACTCAACCGGAAGGTGAAAGGCGATGTTCGAGAGAACGCACCGCATTCGATGGAAGGCGCTGTCATGCGGCACGGGCCTGTCTTTTCTGGCTGTTGCGACCGTATTGGGTCTCCTGGCCATGCGTGACGCGTGCGGGCTGGACAAACCGGTAAAGATTGCGTCCGCCCAGATTTTCTGTCTGGACGGTGACCGGTCCGGCAATCTGGTCCGAATCGAAAATGCCGTCATTGCGGCCAGGGCGCAGGGCGCTGACCTTGTCGCTTTCCCCGAATCCTGCATTTTCGGCTGGGAGAATCCGGACGCACATCAGCGCGCCTGCCCCATTCCCGGGAAAGACTCCGACCTCCTGTGTGAAATGGCCAAAAAGCACAAGATATACATTCACATCGGGCTGGACGAAAAGGACGGCGACAAGCTGTACGGCGCGGCCATACTCATTGACGACAGCGGAAATATCCTGTTGAAGCACCGCAAGAACAACGTGCTTGCCGAACTGATGACGCCGCCCTACAGCGAGGGCGAAGGCGTCGCGGCGGTGGACACGCCGCTCGGCAGGATTGGCGTCATGATCTGCGCCGACTCCTTTCGAAAGAACCTGCTCAAAGACATGAAAGCGCTGAAGCCCGATTTTGTGCTTGTCCCCTACGGCTGGGCGGCCGGGGAGGAGAAATGGCCCGAACACGGCAAAGAGCTGCTCAAGACGGTGCAGAAAGCGGCCAAAGCAATGGGCTGCCCCGTGATCGGAACCGACCTTGTCGGGGAGATTTCCCACGGCCCATGGACCGGCCAGGTCTATGGCGGCCAGAGTATCGCCTCGGACGCGAAAGGCAATATCCTGTTTCTTTCCAAAGACAGGGACGCTGACCTTTCCGTGGTGACCCTCGGTGGCAAGTAGCAGAACCGAACCAAAACCGTTCTGCGGGGGGGCTTGGGCACGCACCCGCAGTATCCGTTTCCCGCATTCAAAAGGGGTGCGGGCCGCATCAAGGCCGGTGGCTTGCGTTACTCCAATGAACGTGCGGAGGGGGTGATATCATTCGTGATGGTTCCGTTGGGCGCGTAAAGCGATCTGACGGTATACTGAAGTGGTCCTGCCTCGACAACAGAGGATGCCGGCCCAATACCTGCACATGCGTCCGAACCGGAAAGGACATTGACATGCCGAAGGCGACCATTGTTTCCATGAGGTCGGTCTTGCACCGCTTCTCCCCGACCGCCGGGGTGATTTTCCAATTCCGGAATTCCGGACGGACAATGGACGAAACGGCCGCCCGTTTTCACCGCTGGTTTTGCCGAAACGCCGGGGGCCTCTCCGGGCGGGGCGTCTGGAAGGCGAATAGTATGAAGCCGTTTCCGATAATGCTGTTTGTCCTGCTTGCCGGATACGCCGTTGCCCCGGGCGGGGCGCGGGCGCAGGACACGGTGATTGAAGTGCAGGCCGACCGCGTGGAGCATCCTGTCCCGCACTGCCTGACCGGGGCGTGCATCGAGGATGTGAACCACGAAATCTACGGCGGCATCTACAGCCAGATGGTTTTCGGAGAATATTTTCAGGAACCGTGCGGGGGTGTCCTCCGGGGATTTGCGACGTTGGGCGGACGCTGGCGGGTCGAAAACGGCGAACTGTCGTGTTCGGGCGCGCCGGGGGACAAACTGGTCAGTGAACTGGCGCCCTTTGCGGACGGTGCTGCGGGCGTGGAGGTGTATGTTCCCGAGTCCGGCTGCACAAACGCGGGGCTTATCGTGCGTGTGGGCAATGCCCGGAAGGGGATGGACGCATTTGACGGGTATGAGATATCCCTGAACGGGGACGGCCAGAGTGTGCGGCTGGGACGGCACCGGCACAACTGGGAGTTGCTGAAGGACTCGCCCTGCGAGGTCCCCGGGGGCCGGTGGGTTTCATTGATCGTCAAGATGACAGGACCCTCCATTGAGGTCCGGGTGGACGGCAAGAGTGTTCTTCGGTATGACGACGGCGGCGGGGCGTTGCCGGCCGGCACGGTTGGGCTTCGGCAATTCCAGCCGGAAGCCCGATACAGAAATCTGTGGGTGAAGACGAACGGCGAAACACGGACGCTTCCATTTGCGGAGGATGCGGGCGCCGAATCTGAGGTGAGCGGCATGTGGCGGCCGGTGCAGACCGGCAGCGCGTCCGGAAAGATGTTCCTGGAAAGTGACCGGCCGTTTGCGGGACGCCAGTCGCAGCGGATTACATTTGCCGGAGGCGCCGGGTGTCTTGGTGTGGAAAACAAGGGACTGAACCGGTGGGGCATGTCCTTTGCGGCGGACAAGCCTTATGAGGGCGTGCTGTGGGTCCGGGCTGAAGCGCCCGCGGCCGTATGCGTTGCATTGGAGAACGGCGACGGCACACAAACGCTGGCGGAAGAACGGCTTGCCGTTACCGCGGGGGACTGGCAACGCCTGTCCTTTACGCTCGCGCCGGCGGCGGCGGCAAACCCGGGCCGTTTTGCCGTTACCCTTCGGGAACCGGGTTCGGTTGTGCTGGGGTATGCCTTCCTCCAACCCGGTGACTGGGGACGGTTCAAAGGGCTGCCTGTGCGGCGGGATGTGGCGGACGCATTGATTGATCAGGGAATCACGGTGCTGCGCTATGGCGGTTCCATGATCAATCACCCCGGGTACCGCTGGAAGAAGATGATTGGTCCCCGCGACCGCCGGGAACCCTGCCAGGGCACCTGGTATCCCTACTCGTCGAATGGATGGGGAATCCCTGATTTCATGAACCTCTGCGAAGCGGCCGGTTTTGAATACGTGCCCGCGTTTAACATGGGCGAAAGTCCCCGGGATATGGCGGACTTCATCGAATACGCCAAGGGCCCCGCAGAGAGCGAATGGGGCCGCAGGCGCATTTCCGACGGACATCCGGAACCGTACCGGCTGAAATATCTGGAACTCGGCAACGAAGAACGGGTGGACGAAGCCTATTACCAGAAATTCAGGCCGCTGGCAGAAACCATATGGGCGCGGGACCCGGATATCATCCTCGTTGTGGGCGATTTTGCCTACGGCAAACCGATTGTCGATCCCTTCAAGGTACAGGGTGCCGCCGCGGGGATTACCACGCTGGCCGCCCAACAGCAGATTTTGCAACTGGCCCGGGAACACAACCGCGAGGTCTGGTTTGACGTCCACGTTGGAACGGAAGGTCCGCGTCCGGATTTCGGCGGAACATTCAGCTATATAGACACTTTGCAGAAACTTTCAGAAGGGGCCAAACACCGGGTAGTCATCTTTGAGTTCAACTCGGGAAACCATTCACAAAGACGGGCGCTGGCCAACGCCGCCGCCATCAACATGGTCGAGCGGGACGGCCGGATTCCCATCGCCATCTCCGCCAACTGCCTGCAACCCGACGGTCAGAACGACAACGACTGGGACCAGGGGCTGCTCTTCCTGAATCCCGCGCAAGTCTGGCTCCAGCCGCCGGGTTTTGTTGCGCAGATGTTCTCCCGCAATTATCTGCCCAACAGCGTGTCATGCCGTGTGAGCGGGGCAAACGACGCCCTTGACGTCAGCGCCAAGCGCAGCGATGACGGACGGGTCCTGTCGATTCAGGCGGTGAATCCAACGGACAACCCCGTAACGGCAGAACTTCATCTTGCCGGCTTTGTTCCGGAAACGCCGTTTGTCCGGGTCGCCGAACTGGCGGGCGAACTGGACGCGGTGAACACCGCCGCCCGTCCCGACGCCATAGTTCCGCAGCAGCGAGGGTGGAAACACGGGCTCGCGGACGGCAAAACCGGCTATACTTTCCCGCCCCGTTCAGTGACCGTGATGTCCTGGAAATGAAAAACACCCGAAAGGATGCCCTCTTCATCATGAAACACACACTTGTGCTCCTCGTTTTGATCGGCGCCGCCGCCCACACGCTCCACGCCGCAACACACGAAATCACGAACACAAAACTTGCCGTCCGCCGCGATGACACGGCCCAAACGGTTACCGTCACGGACCGCGCCACCGGCCTGACTTTTCTGACCGCCGCAACGTTCGAAGGTGCGGCAAATGTGAAGGACGGCAGAATAGTGGTGGACCAGGCGGACGGCAGCACCACGTTTGAACTGCGCGGGGACCTGCCGTTTGTGTTCGTGACCAGGGAGCTTGCCAATACGGGCGCGGCGGAGACGGACACACGGACCATTGCGCCCCTGACCTTCGATATAGACCTTGCCAAACCGGCATCCGAACTGCGCACACTGGGAACCGCCGGACTCACCGCGCCCGACAACAATCCCGGCAGTTACCTCTTTCTGACCTGCGCCGACCCGGCGACGCGCCGGGGCGTCGTGGCCGGATGGGTGACCCAGGACCGCGCCAGCGGCGTCCTCTTTTCCGGGGTGAAGGAGGGCAGGGTTTCCGTCAAGGCGCAGCTCGACTACGGGCATTTGCAGATTCCCGCGGGCAAATCGGCAACGCTGGAAACCCTCGCCGTCGGCCTGTTCGACGATGCGCGCATCGGCGAGGAACTGTACGCGGACCTGATCAAGAAGCAATACGACATCCGTCTCCGTCCAATGCCCGCGGTGTACTGCTCATGGTACTCGGAAAAGAACGGCATGGCGGGCGATGAAAAGTCCACGGTGGAACTGGCAAAATTCGTTGCCAAAGAGCTGAAGCCCTTCGGGCTGAACGTCATCCAGATCGACGACGAATGGCAGGACGGCGGCAAGTTCAACGGCCCGCGCCGGGGCTTTGAACGGGCGCGCCCCGACGGTCCCTATCCGCACGGCATGGCGCCGGTTGCCGCGGCCGTGGAACAGGAGGGGCTGACCTTTGGCCTGTGGTGGCTGCCCTTCGGGCGCAACCACCAGGCCCCGGAATACGGCGGCCGCCAGGACTGGTTTGTGAAGCGGGACAACGGGAAACCCTATGAGACGGACTGGGGCGGCACCTGTCTCGACCTCACGCACCCGGAAGTTCAACAGCAGCTCGCGGACATTGCCCGCGCGTACCGTTCCTGGGGCGTGAAGTACTACAAGATGGACGGCCTTTGGACCGGCGCGGCCTGTGAGCAAATATACGTCAACGACGGCTACAAGGACGATCATTTCGGCAACAACCGGCCGCTTCACGATCCGGCCGTCACCAACATAGAAGCCTTTCGCGGCGGCCTGAAACTGCTCCGCAAGAGCGCCGGCGACGACGTCTTCTTCTCCGGCTGCTGCGTCGCGCAGAACATGCGCGAGCTTTGCGCCGTCGGCCTGGTGGACTCGATGCGCATCGGTCCCGACTACAACGCGGACGGTTTCGGCATCAAGACCGGGCCGCTGCGCGGTTCGCGCCTGTATTTCATGAACGGCCGCGTCTGGTGGAACGATCCCGATCCGCCCATCGTCCGTCCTTCGGGCAGCGGCATGGGCATCAAGCCCGTCTCGCTTGACGGGGCGCGCCTGGGCGCGTCATGGGTTGCGGTCGCCGGCCAGTTCTTTCTGGTCAGCGACTGGCTCCCCGAACTGCCCGCCGAGCGCATCGAAGTGCTGAAACGCACCATGTCGCATCATGACGCCGTGGCGCGTCCCGTGGATTGTTTTGAGAACGCCATGCCCACCACATGGCTGGTCACCGCCGCAAACGACACCGTCCGCCGCGATGTCATTGGCGTGTTCAACTGGGACGATTCCGAATTGAAAGCGGGTTGTACACAGTCGAGGCTCGGTCTGGCCACCGCGCAGCGGTACTTCGCCTTCGACTTCTGGGCCAACGCGCCGCTGCCGGCATTCGGCGAGAACTTCGACTGCACGGTTCCGGCGAAATCCTGCCGCGTGATCGCCGTGCGCGCCGACGGGGGACACCCGGTGCTGGTCAGCACGTCGCGTCACGTCACCCAGGGCATCATTGATGTCACGGGCGAAAAGTGGGACCAGGGATGTCTCTCGGCGACTTCAAGCGTTGTGGGCGGGGACCCGTACGAATTGCGCATTGCGGCCATGGAAGGATGGAAATGCGTTTCCGCCGGGCTGTCCGCCGGGGACCAGGGTGCGGGCGTAACGATTGAAGTGCTGCCCGCCGAAACCGGGTGGCTGCGCGTGAAGATTCAATCCAAAACCACCCGTGCGGTGAATTGGCGTGTGAATTGCCAAACAGTCTAGTCTCGAACCGGGAAATGCGGAAAAGCCCCTTTGAAAGGACACACCATGCAGACACAGAAGATTGGCAGACGCGGCTTCATGAAGAGCAGCCTTGCCGCCTCGGCGGTGGCGGGCATGCCGGCGATAATTCCCAGTTCGGCATTCGGGGCCAATGCGCCAGGCAACCGCGTAAACGTGGCACTGATCGGTTGCGGCAATATCGGCAACTACCACAAGAACTGGCTCGTTCAATATCCGGACGCCCGGGTGGTGGCCGTGTGCGATGCCTACAAGTCCCGGCGCATTGCCATGGCGGAAGAACTAAACAAGCATTATGGCAACGCCGACACGACCAAGGTATACAACGATTTTCGCGAAGTGATTGCCCATCCGGACGTCGATGCCGTGTTCATCGGGGCCCATGACAACTGGCACACCCCCATGGCCATCGCCGCGGCACGGGCCGGCAAGGACGTCTACTGTCAGAAACCGCTGTCGCTCGATTTGGGGCAGACGAAACTCCTCCGAAAGGCGGTGAACGACAACAAAAGAGTGTTTCAGTTTGGAACCCAGTACCGCTCGGAATCGCTGTACCCAAAAATGGTTGAGCTGGTGCGCAACGGATACATTGGAGAACTGAAACGGATAGATGTCTGGTGCCGCAATGTTCAGAACGATGTTGACAAATACAACGGCAAACCGTACGGGTCCACAGTCGAGATTCCCGTGCCCGAAGACCTTGATTTCAGTATGTGGCAGGGCCCTGCGCCCATGGTCCCCTACACGGCGGACCGATGCACGCCCTGGGGCGGTTACCACTGTCCCGAGACGTCTCTTGGATTCGTGGCGGGCTGCGCCATCCATCCGCTCGGCGTTGCGCAATGGGGCAACAGGACAGACCATACCAGCCCGATACGGTACGAGGGAACCGGAAGCGTTCCAACGGAAGGCATCTTCCGGACCCTGGAGCGGTGGGATGTCATGTGCGACTATGAAAACGGGGTGAAGCTCCACATGATGGACATGCAGACCGCCAGGGACGTGGTAATGACGTATTACACGGAAAAATGGCATGACGGTGACGGGGTGGTGTTCCACGGCACGGACGGATGGATTGGCGACTTCAAGTTTGGCTCGTTCTGCGCGAGCAACCAGAATCTGTGGAAACAGGAACTGAAACCGGAAGACGAGCGGGTCTACGAATCCAGGGGCCATGTCCGCAATTTCATTGACTGCGTGAAATCAAGGAATGAAACCGTGTGCCCGGTGGAAATGGCCATTCGCTGCGACACGATTGCCCATATGATCGATGCCGTTGTGCGGACCGGGAGGGTTGTCAACTGGGACCCAAAGGCGGAAGAGATTGTCGGCGACGCGGAAGCGGCCGCACTGCTCACGCGCCCGCACCGTGAAGAATGGAAAATCTGGTAGGTCTGCCCGCCACAACCGGCCGGCGGAAAATCAACGACGGAATGGACAACATGACGGTTGCGGTGACAAGGACAAGGCGGGGCGGATGGACCGCCGGCCTTGTGCCGGTGGCGTTGTGCGATGACTTGTGGCGTTGAAAGAAAGTGCAAGACGCCGCTTCCATGGAAGGCCCGTCACCGGATGGCGGGCGAAAACAGAATCTCGTGCTGTTTGTGGGATTCGACCTGTTCCTGCGTCAGCCGGGGTTCCCGGTATTCGCCTTTCATAAACATCGCGGCCTGGTCGTCGTAGTGCGGGCTCATGAAGTTGCCCGAGTTGCCTGTCGGGAGGATGGTCAGCGAGTGTTCCGGATCGGCGAAATCGATCAGCCGCCGGGTGGAGGGTCCGGCGATCACGTCGAAGTTGTACTCGCCGGTTGCGTACAGCATGTTGTTGATCACGTCCGCGGCCCCGGAGGAGGGGAAGGGGCCGATATTGAAAACGCGGCCCAGAAACGGCAGGTATCCGAAGGGGTGTTTGAATTCCATGGTGTGCAGCGAACCCCACGTCCATTGGCGCACATCGGGTCCGCACCTCTTTGCCAGCACCGACACGGCCTCTTTGAAACTGCTCCGCACAATATCCTCCCGGGTTTCGCGTTGGGGCGT
>CAZOMH010000113.1:6213-9889 GCA_964580415.1 uncultured Nitrospirales bacterium | reverse complement strand
CAATGCGGGGAACGGCACCGTCGAGGAAATGAGGAACTGGGTCGAATACTGCAACGGCGGCGAGGGCAAATACGCCCAGATGCGCAAGGACAGCGGTTACGACCAGCCGAGAAACGTAGCGCTCTGGAGTATCGGCAACGAGAACTGGGGCCAGCACGAAATCGGCTACAAGCCCGTCGAGCAGTGGGCGCCGCTGGTGCTGGAGGCGGCAAGGGCGATGAAGGCCGCCGACCCAAACATCCAACTCTCCGCCGCCGCACTGCCCACGAAGGAGTGGAGTTTGCCGCTCCTGAAAACGGCCGGGCAATATCTGGACTACATTTCCATCCACGGATACTGGCTACCGCTGTGGCAAAAGAACGATCCCCCCGACTACCTCACCTCCATCATGCAGTCGGAAGCCCCGGAGAAGCTTATTGCCGACTATGTCGGCGTGCTTGCCGAATCGGGGTACCGCGGCCGGATCAAGATCGCTTTCGACGAATGGAACCTGCGCGGCTGGCACCATCCCGGCTTTCCCCGCAAAGAGGTGCAGAATTACGCCGACCCCGAAGTGGCCCGGCTGGTGGGCGAGCGGGACAAGAACGACATCGCCTCGCAGTACACCATGGCCGACGCCCTTTTCAGCGCCTCGTTCTTCAACGCCTGCCTGCGCCACGCCGAAGACGTGGGCATGGCGAACATTGCACCCATCGTGAACACGCGCGGCCCCCTGTTCGTGCATCCCAAGGGAATCGTCCGGCGCACCCACTTCCATACCATGGCCATGTATGCCAACGCACTGGAAGAGCGGGTGGGTAAACTCGAAATCAAAGCAGACAAACTCAAGCACGACGGCAAACACGTTCCCGTGGTCGATGCCCTGGCCACGGTCAACGCGTCCGGCAACGCGTGGGCGATAGCGCTCGTGAATCGTCACCCCGACAAGGAAGTGGCCTGTACCGTCAAGATGAAAGAAACGCCGCTTGAAGGCACCTATACGGCAACAGTTCTCGCGGGAGATTCCCCGGATTCCTTCAATGACATGGACAACCCAAACCGGGTGGTACCTGTCCAAACAACGCTGACCTTTGCCTCGGGCATGGCCAAACTACCGCCCCACGCGCTCGTCATCGTCAAGGTGCCGGTGAAATCGCCGATTGGCGGACACGGGGCAGGGCAAAAGTGAAAAAGACCGTGCATAAATACAAGGGTGGACCATGGCCATGGTGCCTTGATCTGGGTCTGGGCAACCGACGGAACCCGCTATACTCTCTGTATTACGACGAACAGGCGGGCTCGGGACTATTGATCGACACCCCCGCGATAGACGCCAAGGGACGCTTTCTGTGGTGTACAAAAGCAAAGAAGCTTCGGCACGTTCATGAAAAAGTGGTCAAGAAACTGGCCCGACTGGGAATCACGACGCAAATGACGGGGCGCATCCATGTTGGCGCAGCATTAAAGTGTCTCGACAGTGACACGGACGATACCAGAGGGTGGGAGGCGCTGGCCCTCTTGAACATAGTCTTGGATTACCTTTACTTCCTGCCAAACGACGCCGAGGATCAGAAAACAATCCGTTTGTTGGAGGACCTGAGTTGTCATATCTTCGAGGGTAAGGACTTGCCCCTGTTCTATGTTTCGCATGACACGAACACGAGACATGTGAGGCAACTTATCCTTTACAGTCTTTACAGGATATTCGAAAACTCCCGCATTTTGTGAGCAGAGATTCAAGAACTGGCTGCAGGAGAGCCATCGCCTGTTCTTGCGGTGGGGGCATGCCGCGCAGGTATCCGCAACAGCAGTCATAAACCAGCGGCACCAAAGAACCATGCATCACTTTGGCCTTGTGACAGGGAGCCGTTCCGCCAAAGACGGCAGCGTGGGGAAGGGAGCGTGGGGTTCGGCCTGATACCAGTACGCCGTGGATGCGATGTCGTCCGACAGTTTCATGTACTTGCCGTCTTTCCCCCAACCCAGCGCCTGAATGGTGACACGCAGGTCCTTGTCGTAGCAGATGGGGTCCTGAATATGCCAGCGGTACAGGCTCCAGAAACTGGGGGGCGCGGCATTGTCGCTGGCAGGCAGGGTCGTTCCGGCATAGGCGGTTGTGTAGGACTCTGAAAATCCGTAACTGCCGCAAAAGTAATCCTCCGTCCCTGTTCCGCAGATGGTGGGAAATTCCGTGTCGCCGTCCATGTAGAACTTGACCTCTCCCTCCCCGAACCAGCCCTTCTGGAACTGGGTCCAGGCCAGGAAAGTACCGACGTAACGGCCCTTTCCTTTGACCCCGTCCAGAATGACATAGGGATTCTTTTCCGTGGTCCGCGCGCGACGCCATTGCGCGTGCAGATAGGCCGTATGGGCCGGCACATCTCCTTCCGCGTAGGTAATCTGGTAGGCCAGCAGCGTCAGGTCCTCCGCCGCGTCATTGGTAAATGTGATCCTGGCATGGCTGGCAAAGGGCATGGGCCAAAAACAGTTCAGGGCATTGGCGGGATTCACCACCACTGTCGCCGAGTTCACGCGCGCAAACATTTCGTGGCCCACCGCAAAGAAATCCGGCGCGGGAACCTCGATGGACGGTGCCTCCTCGTTGTCCCAATAGAAGCGCAACACATGGGCCCGCTTCAGTCCCTCGACCATCCATATGTGCTGGATGGTGCCGGGGCCGTCGATGTCCATCAGCGTGACCGTTTCCCCGGCGTTCACGCGCAGGAAGGGCCGCACCTTCCATCCCTGGCCCAAGTCATCCGCCGCGCGGGCGGACGCGGCGGGTTTGGATTCCGCGGGATTGGGAACAGCCATGCCGCCCTTTCCCTTTTCTCCCGCCGGATTCTCCGCCGAAATCGACCGGGTGCGCACATTCGTCAAGGAAGGCAGCGTGCTCAGGTCTGCCACGGGATTCACCGAAACGGGCACCGGCGCCTCCGCAAAACCGTGCGTTGACACCCCCGTCAACAGCACGCATACCACGACCGGCAACCACCGATTGAAACAGGTTGATCCGCACATCGTCCGTTCCTTTCCCATGTAAAGTCATCGCCCCGTGAAAGTACTGACACCGCATTTACTTACGCACATTTTAGGGTGTCCGGCAAGACATTACAAGCAAGGGCGGCCAACCACGCTGGACAGTGCTGTCCCTAAAATAAATGTGCCCCGCTGCACCCGCACTTCTGTGGCAAAACTAGCCGGGACACAGAAAACAGTTGACAAATTGTGCGCCGCATGCTATGAATATGGTGACGTCACGCAGGTCTGCGGGGACGTGAGTTGGCTAGGAACCGCGTGTGTTCCCGCAAGGCTAGAGCGCGCGGGAAGGAGAAGAACAGCGATGAAGCATAACCGGCCCATTACGCGCAAGCCCAGTTTGGCGCAATCGTCCAACTTCCAAGTGTTCAAGGATTTCCTTGTGCGTTTGGTTGATCAGGCGATTGAGTTCATTTTTCAGATGACCATGTAAAGACAGAGGGAGAGCCTCAGATGAAACGCTTTTGTCACATAGCAGCGGTAAGCCGTGTGCCCGCGACCGCCCAGATTAGCAATTACCAGATCAAGCTGGAAAGCACATCGGAGATCATCGACCGGTTGTTGCTGGTTCCGCGGCAGCAGCCGTGGAAATCCACCGGCCCCAGCGGCACGACCTCGGACACCAACAGCGGAACAAGCTCGTCCACGAGCACAAGCT
>CAZOMH010000113.1:0-6203 GCA_964580415.1 uncultured Nitrospirales bacterium | reverse complement strand
TCTAGGCTTTTGCCGAAAAGTCCAACACCTTCTTCACGTTTCGTGCGTTGGCCCTCGGGCAGGGTCAACGCATGTCTTTTTGTTCCGCGACGGGGGAGGGCAAAACAGCCCCGCCATCAGGGGACAGGTTCTTTTCCCTGGCCTTGGCTGCCTCGCTTCCGCTTGCCCCTCCCAGCAGATACCGGTCAAGATGCCGCCGCGCTTCCGCCGTCTCTCCGGCCGCCGCGCAAAGCATGCCCATGTGGTACTCCGCCAGGTTCCCCGGAATCAGCGCCATGCTTTCACTGAAGGCCGACCGTGCGCCCGCGGGATCGCCCCGTTCCTGTGCAACCCGTCCTGAAGCGCAAAGCATGTCCGCCCGCACCTGCGGCGCTGCATGCTCCCCAACAGTCTCCCGCCAGCGGCGCACCACCGACTGCGCCTCGTCAAGGCGTCTAAGATGAAGCAGCGCCTCCACCAGCACCGCCGCCCCGTCAAAATTGGGCGCACTGCCCGATACCGCCGCCGCGAGCGCGTCCGCCGCATCCCGTACCCGGCCCTGCTGCCACAGCAGCATTCCTTTTAACGTCAATGCCCGGTTCTTGTCCGGCGGATGGCTGAAACCGGCACGAAAGGCCTTGTCATACAGGGCCAGCGCCTCTTCGGCCGCGCCTGCGGCGGCCATCCGTTCCGCCTCGCCGACAAAAAGGCGCGACACGCCGTTGTCCCCCCGGACAAGAAGATGCTGCCCGTACTGTGCATACAGAACCATCCCGGCGCTCGTGGCCAGCCCCATGGCAATGGCCAAAAAGAGCGCCCAAAGGAACGTGCCGCGTGGTGTGTTCTGCTTCGCGTTCATGGTGCGCCTCCGGATGCGCCCGCCTGCAACCTTTCTTGAACGCGCGCATATTCCTGAACAACCCTGCCGTATTCGGGGGCACTGCTTGGAAGCTGCCCGAGCAACCTCTTGTAAACGAACTGCGCTTCTCTGTCCACGCCCAGTTCGGCGAGCCGTTGGGCAAGATTCCACTGAATGTCCATCCTTCCGGGCGCGGTCTGCACCGCCAGACGGGCGGCTGCAAGCGCCTCGTCGCGACGCCCAAGCCGGGCAAGAGCGTTGGACAACAGCATATTCAAAGTCGCACCGGTCTCCGGGTCCGCATGGGACAGCGCATCCCGGCAAGCCGTTTCTGTTTCCGGCCACATCTCGGCGGCGCAGTAAATGCCGGCGGTGGTGCCGTAAATCCACAGCAACTCGACCGGGCCTGCCCCGCATTTCTGCGCCGCTTCTTTCAGCAGGGGCAGCGCCCAGCAATACTCCCGCCGGACCCGTTCCGGCAGGTTGGGTCCGCCCAGACCCGCGGCAGCGGCGGAAAAGGCTCTGGCGGCCTGTTCGAGCCTCCGGGAATCGGCAGGCGGCTGCGAACACAATGCACGGATCAATTCCGGGATGACACCCTCATCATGCGCCCCGGCAGAAAGGTTCTTTCGCTCCCCGCACAGCCGTTCCAACAACGGTGTCTGATCCTGTGGAAACAGCGCCAGCAAACCCCACGCGCCCGGCGCATCCGGACAGGTCATGATGGCATCCCGCGCAACGGCCAGCGCCAGATCGGGAAATGTGGACAAGTGCATTTTGGTCAGCCACCATGCCGCCTCCAGAAACGCCGAACCGGGCCGCTCTGCCTTCTTTAGGGTTCCGTAAGCGCGTGAAACGGCATCAAGCAGAAGAGGGTTCTCCGGGTAAGCGGCATAAACCCTCTCCAGCAGCACCCAGGTTTCTGGCGTATTCGGCGCGGCATCCAACGCACGGACCAAATACTGCACCGCCTCGTCCGGATTTTCACCGCGCAGGGCGACACGCACCAGGGTACGGTAAACGGAAACGGTGTCCATGACACCCGCCTGAAGCGCCAGGCTCCCTTCCCCGCGCACCAACCGGTCCTGCGCCGCGCAGTCTGCCCCCAGCCGCCGCGCCGCTTCCGCACGCAAATCGGCGATGCGCCAAAGCGCGTCGTGGGGCGCGGCCAGGGGCGGACAAAGGTTGCGGGCATGTTCTGCGGCAGCCGCCGCGCGCTGCAGCAAGAACACCGTACCCGGCCAGTCGCCGATACCGGCCCGGGCCGCAGCCTGTCCGTGCAACGCCTTGGCAAGGTTCGCCCACGTGTCCGGATTGGCGGGATAGTTGGACAACGCGGCCGAAAACGCGCCCTCGGCCGCTTCAAAATAGCCGCCAACCAGACAAACACGCCCCATGATTTCCGAAAAGCGCGGGTCCACCGGAAACTGTCGGCGGCATTTTGCGAGCTGTTGCAGAAATTCGTCTTGCAGTGCCGGTCGTCCCGGATCTGCCGGGGACAGGGCCGCCAGTTGCTCCCGCATGCCCTGGGCTTGAAGCGCCGAGCTGTCCGCCCGAAAACGGCCCAAGACCCCGGCCAGCACAACCGCCGCCAGCGCCATGGCCAGCACCGGCCCCATAAATGCCCGGAATAATCCGCGCCGGGAGCGGGGGGAAAGCATTCCCCCGGCCACACCATCCAGCACGCCGAGCAGTACAAAGAATAATCCCGACGACACGGGCACGTGCAGGTTGAATCCAAAAAGGCCGTCCACGCCCATGGCGAACACACACAACGCCACGGCCAGCCCCAGCCGCCTGTGCCCCGGCGTCACCCCGTTCGCGGCAAGCCGCAATCCGGCCAGCAGTGCCCAAGAGAACAACAGGAAGTGGAGCACCAAACCGGGAAGGCCCGTTTCGGCGGCAGCTTCCAGCGGTTCACAGTGTACATGGTCGTTCCTGAGCCCGCGCAGGGCGTACCACCGCTGCTCAAACGGGGTCCACCAGTCCGCGACATACCGTTCATAATTGCCCGGCCCCACACCCGTCAACGGATGGTCAAGCGCCATGCGCGCCGCGCCATGCGCGCTGTTGTAGCGCAGCACCAGCGAACTGTCCGACAAAGGCACCCACGTGCCGTGGGTAGCCCTGAAGACCACAGCAGCGGCAACCGCCGCACCGGCCCCCATCACCGCCGTCAGCAACAACGCCAACGCCACGCGGCCCGGCCGCGGCCCGCGCAACAGACCGGCAACCCGCCATGCCGCCGCAAGAACTGCCGCGGCCGCCAGCGCAACCGGACCGCCCCGCATGCCCGTGAACCACAGATGGGCGGCCATAAGCAATGCCGCCGCCAGCGCCAACACCCGCAACCGCCGCCCCGTCGCCAGCATGAGCGCAAGGATAATCCCCGGCACCAGCGCATGTCCCGCGAAATTGGGATTGCCAAAAGAAGAGGGAAGTCCCCGGTATTCTACCGTGGTCGTGGAGGACCAGGGGAAAGGGTCCCAGCCGAAGTGCTGCATAAAACCATAGGCACTCGCCGCCACCAACGACGCCACCATCACCGCCGCCAGCCGCCACGCCGTGTCCGGCCCGGCAAAAGCCCGCCGCGCGGCCAAGGCCGCCAAAACCCAGGCAGCGGGCAGCGTGAGCGACCACAAACTGTTCGTCGGCAGCCCCGATCTCAAACCGCAAAGCAGTTGCCAGCCAAGCCACAGCGCCAGCAGCACGCCCAACCCCGCCCCGCGGGGCGCACCGGTGTCCCTGCCGCCGCTCTTTTCGTCGGTGCCGAAGAACGCCAGTGCGGAACAGCCAAGCAGCAAAACGGCCGTGGCCAGCAGTTTGGGCGGTTCACAGGGGTTGGTCGTATACGGCCACAGCGCCAGCACAAACACCGGCATCCAGCCATAAAACAGCATGCGCTCCGCAACCCGTGCGGGACTTTTGGTGGAGTCTTCCATACGTCCCGATTGTCGCATTACTCCCGCCGCGCCCTCAAGCGATAAAAATGCTGAAGACGAAACGCCCGCAAAAGTCATCAACAGGGACGTGTCCGCATGCATCGGCCCGGTACCCGGTGTTATGATCGCCCCCGGCAAATATTGAGGCATACCGGCATATCATGGCATTGGGCGATCACATAAAAGCGAAACGGGCCGGCGGGCTCTACACCCACCATGGCATTGACATGGGGGACGGGACCGTCGTGCATTTCACGGGCGACCCCGTCAACTACCGGGATGCCGTCGTGTGCCGCGTCAGCATGGAAGAGTTTCTCCAGGGAGACACCCTGATTCTGGTGGACCACCACGGGCCGGTCCTGTCCGGAGAAGAGACGGCGCGCATCGCCGAAAGCCTCATCGGCATGCGGGGCTATCATCCGCTGACGAACAACTGCGAGCATTTTACCACCTACTGCAAAACCGGCCGCAAGGCCAGCGCGCAGGCCCGCCGCTTTGTGAAGGCGGCCGTCGCCGCGGGAGTCACGGCGCTTGCCGTGGGCATCCAGGTCGTGCGGCACATAAAGGGACGCAGCGGACACGACGGCATGCAGCCGCTCGCCCGCGCATCACAGCAACCGAAAAGAAGGCAAAAACAAACATGATCGACCGCCTGAACCGCGAAGAACGCGTGGCCATGATGGAACTGATGAATTACCTCGCCAAGACCGACGGCAAGATAAACGACATCAGCCAGGAGGTGCTCCGCGAATATGCCGACCTGCTGGAGGTCGATCCCGCGGCAATCGACGGCAGCCTCACCCCGGAAGAACTGGTTCCCCAGTTCCAGTCCCCCGCCAGCCGCGTGGTCGCGCTTCAGGAAGTCTTCCGCCTCGCCAATCTGGACGGCGTGTTCACCATCGGCGAGGAATCAGCCATCATCGACATCGCCTCGCTCATGGGCTTCCCCATGGAATTCGTCCGGCGCGTGGAACAGTGGGTGCTCGACGGCATCGAATGGACCCTCACCGGTGAAAAGCTCATCGAGGAGGGTGGACACCTCGCGCTCCGCAAAGTCTGAGCGCCGCAAAATAACGCTCCGCGCGCATGCGTCTTTCATCGGCAAAGAGGCATGGGAGCTTCGGGTGCAACGTGTGAAAACACGCGCAGGAAAGATATTCGTCGTTCAGTGCGTGTTGTTCGGGATGTCCTTCTTTCATTCTCTTCAGTATCAACAGGTTGGGGGACCGGTCTGTACTGATATACCTCTTATGACGGGCATGGGGAGTACGCCTTCTGGGAGGCGCATCCCACGGGGTACGTGCGTGTTGTACCCAAAGCCCAAGGTTGGCGCGCGTTCTGCCCGCCTCCCGCCTGAAGCAGCGTATTCGTTCTGTCTCCGTGGCGATAAGGTATATTCGGAAATGCCTGGCCCCTTACTGATGAATTGGCCGTGGCCCCAGGGATGTGCCCGATAATCAAGACAGGCTCACTGCTTCTCCCGCTTCGCGCAATAGCGCACCCCGTCAACATCTTCGAAATGCGCGTCCTGCGTCCATAGGACGGCGCGGCGGCCGCGGGCCGTGGCAAGAATAATGCTGTCCGCCATGGGCAGTTTCAGTTCGCGGCCCAGCACTGCCGCGTCCAATGCGAGGGTCTCGTCCAGCGCGACCACGTTTCCCTGCCGCATGACCGCAACTTTTCTCAGCGCCTCTTCGCGCGTGGTCTGGCCAAGTATGCTCTTGAACACCTCATAGAGACAAAGGGTGGGAACCACCAGCGTGCCGTCTGCGACCTCCAGCGCCGGTGCAAAGAACCCGGCGTTCGGGCCGTCGGCAAAATACTCCAGCCATCCGCACGAGTCCACGACGTTCATACACGGTCATCCTCCTCACGCCCGATTTCCGTGTTGATGCCCGGCAGGCTGCCGCGTGCTGACTTGATATCATCAACGGGCACCAACTCTATGATGCCGCCCACACGGAACACATCGAGCTTCTGTCCGGGATGAATCCCGGCCAACTGCCGGACCTCCTTGGGGATGACAACCTGGAACTTTGGCGAGACTGTAACTGTGTTCATACGATTTCTCCATCGATATGTCTTTCGTAAAATATACCCGCTTCCACTGAAATACGCAAGGAAAACCCTTGTACGCTCGGTTCTTGGCCGGGCTGGGGAGCAATGCGCAACGGGCAAATTCTCGCAAAAATTGCCCAATCCACCACTTTTTATTGTGGTCGAATTGTGGTATACTTTTCGCCATACACAAGATGTAGCGTTTGGAGGTGTGTCTTGAACGGGCTGAAACGCAAGGTACATTTCGTCGGCGTGGGCGGTATCGGCATGAGTGGGCTTGCCGAAATACTGCTCAATCTCGGCTATGACGTTTCCGGTTCCGACGCCAAGGCAGTTAAGATTGACCTGAAAATGCTCCTCAACAG
>CAZOMH010000112.1:0-9896 GCA_964580415.1 uncultured Nitrospirales bacterium | reverse complement strand
CAGACCGTCCACCTTCTTTGCCTTGACCGACCAGTCCACGTCGGGGTGGTCGGCACCGACGGCATAACCGAACCCGTAGCGGTTCATGTCAATGGCCAGCATGTAGACCACGCTGCCCGATTCCTTGCTGCCGGTGCCCGGTGCGCCTATTGGATCGACCCGGTCCGGGTAGGTGGCGAGAATCGCCGGGTCTATCGCCGAGGGCGCAAGCACGCTCACGTACATGCCCGCATGCTGCACGGACTTGTACCAGCGCCCGTAGGTCATGTTCTGATCGCCCGCCTCCGTGGCGATGTTGAGCAGTTTGGGCTTGTGGGCCAATTTGGCGAAGGCGGGGCTCACCAGCGCGTCCACCGGACACTCCGGATTGTTTTCAACCGGAACAGGCGCAAGGCTGGCCTGGCTTTCGGCCGCTTCGGGGGCCCGGATCATCATCGGTTTGAGCCGTTCCACCAGCCAGTCGCCCACCCGCGTTTCCCGGAGGATGTCCGTGGCCAGTTCCATCCGGGATGTGGACCCGGGACGCTGCTGGCGCACCAGCACCATGTTGTTGCAGATAACCCCCACCGGGGAACGCGCGGCTCCCATCGTCCTGAAAATGTCCGAAAGCGCCGGCGCGGCGTTGAGGCGTTTTGCCTCATAGCCCGCCGCGGTATTGGCGGGCTCTTTTCCCTGCTCGGGCCACAGGGCAAAGTATTGTGTTTCCTTCTTGAGCGCCACAGCCAGTCCGTCCGCATAGAGCGAAAGCCCGGGTTTCTCGTGGTCGTTCGTCGCCAGCGGAAATACCTCCAGATGAAAGGACTGCTTCTTGCCGCCCGCAGTGTATTCAAGCACATACCAGGAACCGACCAGCGGGTTCAGATTGGTCAGTGTGACCGAATCGCCCCTGTCGTTGCCCAGTGTTTGTGCGGTGCGGTACGGCTGCAATTCAACCACCGAAGGCACCGGGCCTTTGGGCGCTTCCGGCAGCGTCATTCCTTCAAGACGGACTTTCCACGCCGGTTTGCCGCCGTTGTCGGCCGGCATTCCTCCGGGCAGCGCGGAAACGTCCACCCCCATCTTCAGCGCCATTGTTTTCAGGTGCGCCGCGAGAGACGGACCGTCTTCTTTGGCTTGCCCGTCCGGAGCGGGTGTGGTTGACGCTGGTGTTGCGGGGGGCGCCGCGGGGGTGGCGGATGCTTCTCCGGGTGTTGCCGCCGCCGGAAGGGGTTCCCCGCGCCGGGACACATACACCGCCTGGGGTTGCTGCGTCTCCGCGAGGCTGGGAAGTTGTCCGCCCTGTTCGTGCAAGCGCACAAGAATTGGGCGGGCAAACCACAACCCGGCGTTCATAATGAGCACGATGGCGAAAACAAGCGCCCAGGGCCATTTGCGGCACCGTTTTGGGGAGGCGGTTTCGGCTGCGGCAGTCTGCGCAGTATCCGTCACTTCGCCGGTTTTCCCGTCCGTGCCCGGAAAAGCGGCCCGCAGCCGTTCGCCCCGGGTATCCCCGAATTCCGTGGTCAGCAGTCCGCAAAGCTGCCGCGCCTCACTTGGACGGCCCAGCATGAAAAGGCAGACCGCCCGGCCATAGACCAGCCTCGGGTCACGCGGCACGACCGTGCTCAATCTCTCCAGCAATTCGGACGCTTTCGAGAACTCCGCGTTCAACGCCAAGTCAAGCGCGTACAGGTATTGTTTTTCAAGATCGGATTGATTCATGTTTCTTGGGCCACAACGGACAACACATGCGGAGAAATCGCGGATTGCGCCGCGCGGGATGGCCTCCTCCTGCCGGGCGGCAGGAGACACCCTCATTTTTTCATCTCATCCAGCGCTAACGCCACTGTTCGCAGTTGGATCGGGGCACCATGGTACACTTTTGCGGGTTTTTGTTTCAATGAATTTCTGCAACGCACTTGTACCGCCAGCGTCCCGCTGGCCCTGCCCGCCCCACCGTATAGCACGCGCGCCGTCCGGTGTGGAGTGCGGCGGCCATGCCACCGCTTTGGTCGGCGGGGCCGTGCCCCGCCATAAGAAGCACATCCCTATTCCGAAAACGCCCCCACCTCCACCAGATGCCGCCCCGTGTTGGCGCTGTTGGACGTCTCACTGATCCGCAGGTAACGGCAGTCCCTCGGGGCGAACCTGCACTCATATCCCTTGCGGGTCGACGGCGCGGCATTGTCGTGCCGGTCTGCGGCCATTTCCCAGGTCTTGCCGTCGAGCGAGGTCTCCACGGTAAATCCGTAATAGCGTTCATCGCCGTAATAGGCGACCACCACGACCCGGCCCACCTGTTGCGGTTGTTCCAAGTCCACCTGCCACCACGGATTGGGGTCGGTGTTGACGTCCGTGGCCCAGTATTGGTCCGGGTCCCCCAGCTTTCCGTCATTGGCGAGACTGGCCGGGTACTCCGGCAGGCTGCCGGAGCAGGTGGCCGGCTTGCCGGTCGTGAGACTCTGCATCTCGGCACCAAAATTCTGCCGGACGAGTGTGCTGTACTTTTCGAGCATGCCCCTGGCCGCTTCCACGGCGCTGCCCGTGGGCGTGTCGGGGTAGCTTATCGCCTCGTGGGTCCAGCCTTCCTCCCAGTCCCTGATGTCCCGTTGCCACTGCTGGCCGTCGAACGGTTTGTTCTCGGCAAGCGAACTTTCCAGGCGTCCCAGGAACTGTTTCCAGCGGGGCAGGTAGAATCCCGAAACGAGCCCGCTCCAATGCTTGTGCGCGTATTCGTGCAGTTCCGAATCTTTCGGTCCCCAAAGCGTAATCTGGTTGCGCGCATTCCACTCGTACAGCCGCGCCTCATCCTCATTGCCCGCCCATCGCTTTGCAGTGCTGATCCAGCGCCCCAGCAGGAATTCCCTGCGGGTGGCCAGCAGCGCGTCCATGTCCTGCAGCAGCGCAAGGTAGGCTTCCGCGGCCGTCTTCAGATCGGCCGCGTTCTTTTCCCTGTAGGCCACCAGGCAGTCCCGGTACAACGGTTCGGCAAGGTTTGACAACACCTGCCGCACGGCGTTGACCAGGTCATACTGGTACGTGTCCTCCGCGCCGAAACGGTCGGAAGCGGCCAGCAGTTTTTCGCAGGCATCCAGCAGTGCGACGGTGTCGTAATTGCCGCTGCCCCCGTTCCAAACGGGCACATCGTTCAGGTCCGGCCGCGCGCACACCACCGACTTGGGGGAACTGTCGGACTGGTACACCGTCTGCAACAAGCCCTGCCATGCCGCCCCGGTGTTGGCGTCAGGCTGACCATAGCGACGCCGGGCGTAGTCGCGTATCCACTCCCCCATGTCGGGCGCTGCGGTGCGCCAACCCAGTTCGGCGGTCAACTCATAGACAACGGGGTTGTTCTCGATGCCCTCCATCATCATGCCCATGCCCGAGAGTTTGCCGTGCCGCGGGTCGGCCAGCGCGCCGGGCATGCCCTGCGCTATCGTGTCCAGCTTGCCGAACATGGCCGGGGTGCCGCCGAAGTTGTGGACGATGCACCAGGCCCAGGGCTTGCCGTAGAAGGCCTGGGTCGTCTTCCAGACCGGGTTCTTGTCGCAGAACAGATCGAGCAGCAGCATGCGGTCATCGGGCACCGCGTTAAGCAGCGCCTTGGACTGGGTCGGTTTCCAGAAGTTCGGATTGTTGAAGAATATCCAGCCCTGCATGACCCACACGGCTTCGGGGTCGGCCGCGGTCATGGACGCATGGATGGACTTGCCCATGTTGGTCAGGAACTCGGGGCTATTGCTGGGCGGGCTCATCTCGATAAAGGTGTCCGAGGCGTAATAGTGGTCCGTGCCATACTGCCTGGTCTGCTCCTCCACGAAGGCCTTGCCGATTTTGACGAAGAGCGGGTCTGTCGGGTCGAGCACGGTCGTGCCGGTGAACCCGCACCACTTTGGAAGCTGTTGCAGTTTCGCGTCGGGGAAACTCTTCTTGAGGGACGGCGGCACATGGCCCGTGAACCCCTGCAGCACCGGCGTCATGCCCAGTTCGCGTTCCCGCGCCAGGATCTGCTTTTCCAGCCGGCGGTGGCGGTCAATCCAGGTCTGCGACAGCGGACCGCCCCAACCGTCCATGCAGCCCATCCAGCCGAAGGGCAGGTAGGCCGGGCCCACAAAGAACTGCTGAATTTCTTCCACGTTCAGGCCCAAGTCCGTGTACACCTTCTGCCAGATTGCCTCCTGGCCCGTGACCGACAGCGGCATGTTGATGCCATTGAGCGCCATCCAGTCAATTTCCCGCTGCCACCGTTCCCAGTCCCAGAAGGCCATGGTGTAGCTGAACGTGCAGTAGTTGAAGTTGTAGCGGTGCTTGTAGGGAGATGCCTGCCGCGTCTTTGGCGCGTCCGGCAACGGCTTGGGCAGATGCACCTGATCACCGCACCAGGAGATGTTGGCGTTGCAGTGGTAGCGCAGGTACCAGTTCAGTCCGGTGGCCATCGCCACGCCGGACGAACCCCGCACGGTGACGGCACCGCCGGTCGCTTCGAATTCAAAGACATCCCTGCCGTCTTCGGACGGAATCGCCTCAAAACGGAACTCCGCACCGCGTTCGCCCAAGACACGCGCGGCAAGCGCCGAAGCGGCCACCGCGGGGTCAGGCGTCGCGGCGACATGGAGTTGTATTATCAGGGCAAGTGCGCACGCGGTCAGCATGGTGTTTCGAGGCCTCCATAGGGTTCAGCAGAAGCCTAGCAGGGAGCGGCGTCGGTTTCAAACGGGAGGGGACCGGCCGGCCGTCTGCGATTGAGTGCGGTGGCCGTGCCGCGGCGGACCCAACAGGGCTTTCGCCATCCAAAGCAAAGTTGCCGCCGCGGTACAAAACGGGGACCGCGTTTCTTCACCAGCCCCTACTTCTCCCCCACCACGGCGGACCCGCCGTTGCTGCGCGCGAAGGCCATGATCAACTGCGCGCTGCGGCCGTAGGCCTGCACGCCGCCCTTGACGCGGTTGGCCTTGAGATACATGTCGTTGACCTTGCTCTGCATGTCGCTTACGCGGCCTTTATGCGCCCAGTAATAGGCGTTCATTGTATCCAGGTCGCGTTTGACCCCGGCACCGCGTTCCTTGGCGACGGTCTTGGCCCGTTCCTCGTCCCGTTTGTCAAGCTCTCCCAGCAGTTGCCGCTGGGCCATGAAGTAGGCCGAATAGCGGGCGTAGGGATTGTCGCTGGACGCGCACACGAGAAAGCCGAAAAAGTTGGCCTCGTCCTCGCTGGTCACGCCGCGCTGGTGCGCCTTTTCATGGGCGATCACCTCGGGCATGTTGCAGCACGGAATGTTGCGGTTGTAGTTGGCCTCGCCCGTCCACGGAGTATATTCGCCCGAGATGAGCTGCGCGCTCATGACAAACGAGGCGAGCACCGGCTTGGCCGGACCGCGCGACGCGGAAAACGAAGGATGCTGTTTGAGCGACGCGCCCACGCGCCGGTAGGCCGCGTCGATGTCGCGGTCGATTTCCGACATGGGCATGGGCGGCTCGCTCGGCCTGCCCAGATCAGCGCTGCCAAAGGCGCGTTCGTACTCCTGGTTGGTGCTGGCGACGAGTTCACGGCATATCTTCTCCAGTTCTTCCGTGCCCGCATCGGCGTCGGGGCCTTTTGCCCACGCCTGCCAGCCCAGCCGCGTGACGAGGTCGGCGCGGTCGTAGTTGAAGCCCCAGATGCAGTAAAAGGAAACCACAATAAACCCGGCCAGAGCCCCGGCCCGGAGCAGCCCGCACCCGAGCGCGTTGACCAGCCGGCGTCGTCCGCGTATGACATGGTACAACGCGCGCATGGCGGAAGCCAGCAGCCAGATCAGCAGCGCGCCGACAATGAGTTCCATCACCGACCAGGGATACCAGCGCGTAATCGCCGCCAGCGTGCGGCCGACCCACTGGCCCGCATGTTCCGTGTAGACAACCTCGACGAATCGGGGGAAATGCGAAAATATCTCCGCAAACAGCAGCGCAACCGCACCCGCGGCCAGCCACGCCAGCCGCCGCACGGCGCGCAGCGGCCGGTCGCACTCGCGCGGCGCAAGCATCCAGTGCCGGAAACGCGCTGCAAGCGGGCCGCTCATTTGTCCGCCGTCCCGGCGGCACCCGGTTCGTCGCCGTGGAACAGGGCGGTCGCTGAAGCACCGAAACACACCCGGGCCATCGCCATCAGCAGCATAAAAGAAACTCCAATCGTTGTGGGCCGGCGCCCAGAGTATGCCAAGCCCGGCCGGGGTTTCAATTGCGGCGATGGGAATGATGGGAAGTATGGGAAGTATGGGAGGGGTTCGCGGCAAGCCCCAACGGGGACCGCCGAGTTCCCGCGCGGGAGATAGCGCCGTAAAGTACCCCTCAAGAAGGACAGGCCCGTCTTCTCACGGATTTCGTTCCTTTTGTGTTCTTTGTGCTCTTTGTGGCCAGTCTTCTTCATTTCAGTCAAACCACCCTGTACGAAGCGTTCGCAAACAGACTTGTCCTCTAGAACGTATTCACTTCCATGTCCTTGCCGCCTCTCTACACCTTCGGCCACGACAGGTACTCCGCCCGGTTCTGATAAGACCGGGAGTCGTTGGCGATGGCGGTGCGAAGCAGGCGAAACGAGACCACCGCAGCCACCGGCAGCGCAATCGCGCCCAGGTGCGGCAGCACCGCCACCGCCTTGGTCCACGAGGGTCCCAGCAGTTGATAGACAACCACAGCCACGAGGGCGGTTACACAGGCCCCCAAGATCACGATTCCCGTAAGCACGATCTCCTCCTGCTGCAGCACAATCGGAATCGCCAATAATATGCAGGCTTCACCCAGAAGGCACGTTCCCAAAACGATATTCGCAGAGACCGTTTCTCCTGTTGTCAGTTTCAGACAGAAGGCCCCCAGGCACAGTATCGCCACAAGCGGCATCGTCAGAGCCGCATGAACGGCCATGCCCGTGCGGGCAAGGTGATCCGTGCTGCAGGGAAGCATGCGCATCGCGCGCAGTGATTGACGCGAGTAGGCGGACATGGCATAGCCCGTCGCGAGAAGAAGTACAGGCACGAACAGCAGGACTATTTCGGGGCCGAAAGGAGCCTCGAATACTATTGTCTCTGGAATAAGGCCCGCCAGCGTGAGCGCCGCCGCTCCGCCGAGCGTGACGCCTATTCGCAGGGCTGCCATCCAGGGATAGTGCCGGTCCCGCCACGTTCGCGCAGGCATCACTGGAACAACGTCAACATTCCCGCTCGCATACCGGGCGCGCATAATTGCACGCAGGTCGATGCCCAGGTTGCCGCGCAGCAGGAAGGAGACCGCGAACAGCGGAACTGCAGCGGCGAGGAGCACGAGAACGGCCATCGGCGGTGCGAGTGCTGTAAAGGACCACTTGAGAAGCCATGCCCCCAGTGCAACACCCGACAGCATCAATAAGCCGCTGGTCGGGAACAGGCGCTTGATTCGCCCGGCAGCCTGCGGGCGTAGCAGCGCGGGAGACACGCCTGCCAACAAAGCGGACAACAAAGCCAGTCCGAAAACATTGGCGGCGACATAGAGCGCCCCCATCGACGCCTGTTGCAGAACTACCATAAAGCGGCCAGCCACAAACCAGAGAAGAAAGAACGGCGAGGAACTCGCGGCGCAAATGCATAGCGGAAGCATGAAGAACTCGATCCAAGCGGCAAGGCCCCGGTTGTCCTTTGAAACCGGCAGAGAACGGAGCACCTTTTGATTCTCGTTACGAAGCAGTAACACCATTGCGATAGCGGGTAACGCTATTATGTTCGCGGTCATACGCCACCCCTCCCATGCGGAAGTTGTGACGGCCCGGCTGTCCGACAGCCATCCGCCCATGTACAGAAGATAGAAGATTGTGAGCATCAACCTGGCGTCCCGGTTCCTTTTTACGAAATCAACTACCAGCAGGCGCGTATCTTGGTATTTTTCCGGTATTCTCATGGATCACTCCTTCCCGCCGCAGCGACGTTAGCGGGCCATTGCCAAAGCATCTCTAATGCGATACTTCTGACACGTCGTATTTCATGACGGGACATCGTGGTCGTCCTATCCGGCCCGCCCGTCGGCCGGGTAAAAGAATCTTGGCCACAAAGAGCACAAAGAACACAAAATGGGAACGGCACGGCAAAATGTGCATTGCGTTCCTTTTGTGTTCTTTGCGCTTTTTGTGGCCAGTCTCTTTCATGCTTTTGTGTCCTTCCTATTCGGTGGCCTTGCCGTAACAGCCGTCATGCCGGAGTACGCGGCTCGTGTGCCACACGGAAAGAACGCCCCCGACACACACCGCAACCGCGCCGGCCGCCAGCCACAGCCCACCGTTGGATGCCGGATTGGCATGGGCCAGATTCCTGGATTCCATCAGGAACGGCAGTCCTATGACCGCGCCGAGCGCGCCCACAACGGTCAGTAGCTTCAGCAGACCGGTGGCTGCGCTGTCCTCGAAACGGAGCAGGGAAAGGGGAAGGATGACCAGCAGCAGCCCCTGCGTGCACAAAGCAACCCCCAGATAGAAAAGGAATACATCGAACGTGACAGTGCCCCGCGCAATGTGGGATCGGCCGGACCATGCGAACACCACCAGCCACGGAACGACACCGGGAATGGCACTGAAAGCGACGATTTTTCGTGACAGTTGCATCCGGTCCAGCGGCAGCATCCGCCACGCCCTCATACTGGCGCGCCAGTTGATCCACCCCGCGCACAGGCAGGCCAGCGTTCCCGCCGCAATCACGCCAACGGCCAAGACGGGGCCGCCCATCTTGTCCTTTGTAAGCAGGTCGAAGAATCCAGGGATGGTCATATAGGCAAGCCACCCCCCAATAAAGACAGGGATGGAGAGTTGTTCTGCCATGGCGTGCATCCACGATTCGAATCTGGGTGTTTCCGCGGGGCTGCTTGCAGCGGTGCCCCTTGTTGAGGTGCCGATACTCATGCCCGCTGCCGGACCACGGAACACGAGGTGTTTGCGAAAGAGGAAAGAAATCAACACGCCCGCCGCGCCGACCGCCAGTGCCGGTGCGGTGAACTGACTCTTCTCGAATATTCTTGTCGGCAACCCCATGTAAACCCACCCGCCGAGCAGGGCCAGTTCACCGGCAATTAGCGCCCCTATGCCCGCCATGCGCAGCCGGGGATGCCCGGCCGCGACGGCACCCGACCAAAGCGTTCCGCGCAGGCCCGCCCCAGCGGCCACCGTCCCTATGGGCATTAAGAAATAGGACCAGCTGAGCAGCGCGCATTCAAGAACCGAATGGCCTTCCAACTTTGCATACAGCGACGTGTATGCGCCCAATGTTGTCACCGGCGTCACCACCAGCAGCGGCCACAGCACGCCCAGTACCCAGACGGACGTTCCCAAATCGCGTTGCTCCACGGGAAGCGCGTGCAACGCACGCCCGGAAAGCCCGAGAGAGCAGATATAGAAGTGCGGAACAATTGCGAACATCGGCAGAAACATCGGCAGAAAGGCGTTTCCCGCCATATAGGCGCAGAAGACAAGGACCGCCTGCAGCCCCCACCAACGCAGCCGAGTCACCTGCTCATCCTTGAACACATGCCAAACGATGCGTCCCACGGCCCGCATGCGTCCTTGTATATTTGCGCTGGCGTTCATTCCGCGGGTCCCTTGTTGTAGAAGGCGCTGTTGTCCATCGAATCGCGCAACAGGCGATACATCGTCCACATCCCGTATGGCAACATGACCAGGCCAAGACATAAGAGCCATTCGTCGTCCCGCAGTGCCGCAACCCACCGGCTTGACCCCAGGGTGACCGCGGTGACAAGCACCATCAGCATTCCAAAGGCGATGATGCTCTCCCATGTGGCGCCCGTTTTCCAGAAAGATTCCGGGCAGGCATGTGTGGCCAGCCAGACGACGCCCGTGGCTGCCATCAACGGTATGGCCGCGCCGAAAGTGGCGATTGTCATGACCGGGGGGTGCCCAATCCACAGGTG
>CAZOMH010000111.1:0-9924 GCA_964580415.1 uncultured Nitrospirales bacterium | reverse complement strand
CCTTTTGTCCGTTCATGTACAGGCCGTACCAGTTTTCGCCCAGCAGCGCGTCAACCTCCGGCACCTGTGCCGCCAGTACTCCCGGAAAAATCAGCAAACCTGCCATGAGCAGCGTCACTTTCTTCATAAAGGGCACTCCAAAAAGAAAAACATACCGCATTCTACCAGAGCCCCGGGCGTGACAATAAACGCCGGGGCTTCACGCCAAGGTGACAGTCGGGCAACTGGGAGCGCCGGCATCCCTGCCGGCTGTTTTGGTGCGTTTCCCTGCGCACGCCCTGCCGACACGCTCTCATAGACTGGGGCGATCACTCTTATCTGGCGCAGACCGGCAACCCTACGTTTCTGAACATTCGCAAGGGTCGCCCAAACATTCTTCGGGCGGATCGTCCGGCTTGAAATCCACCGAGAGAGTTTCCCCGTCTTTAATGCAGCGCGTCTTTCCGTAGGTTCGGTGTTTGGAGGGAGAGTCGTAAATGACCACACCGAATCGCACCTTGCCGGGCATTATTCCCTTTATCTCATAGCTCCCGCCCGGACCTGAAATAGTCTTTAAATAGAGGAAATGGTCCTTCACGAATAGACAGTCTCTACGTGATTGGTCATGCAAGAAGACCTCGACGTTTGGAAGTCCAACCCCGCCGACGCCGTAAACGTGCCCCTTTATGGCGCCTCCGGGATGAAGCAGAATGGCAATGGTTGCCAATTTCTCACTTTCAACCTCTACATCCCTGACGATTTCGACTGCATAATCGCCATGAACGACGTAGAGGCTAAGTGGCGAATGGTCGACATTGTCGATCTCGAATCTGCCATTTGCGTCCGTTACTGTCAGTTTTTCAAGGGTGCCGCAGGTGGCCCCTGGATTGTCCGGGCCAAATTCATGCAGTTCATATATCACCGCGTTCGCAATAGGCGCACTGCTGATGCTATCTCGTAACACGCCGGCAATCATGCCTGCCTTAACGAGTTCAAACTTGATGTTGAACGCGTTCTCGCTCGGCTTCAGATTCAGTTTGGCCGGCTCGGACACCATGTATCCTTTCACCTTCGTGGTGATCTCCAGATTGGCGTTTGGAATCACATCCATGGCGAAAGACCCGGCTGTTCCGATTGTGTCCTTTGACCACATGGACCGATATATGAGGCGGTCACTGAGCACATGTACCGAGAATACGGGAACTGCCCCACCGGTGGTTTTGTCCACGACAGACCCGCGGA
The DNA here is from genome assembly GCA_964580415.1 of uncultured Nitrospirales bacterium. Taxonomy (GTDB): domain Bacteria; phylum Hydrogenedentota; class Hydrogenedentia; order Hydrogenedentales; family CAITNO01; genus CAITNO01. Next base: position 8,703 of record CAZOMH010000111.1, on the reverse strand, counting down.
TATGGGCGTAGCGCTCTATCTTGACCTCAACATTGTCGTGATCAACCGGTGATTGGACGCTATACTCCGTCATTTCGCCGAAAGGTGATTCTGCAAACAGATCCAAATAGCCTTCTGATAATCCATCGAAATGGAACGCTCCATTGTCATCTGTAGTCACGTTCTTCTCGGCCTGACTGACGGTAACATCCGCCTTCGCCACCGGTTCACCCAAGTCGTTGATTACGCGTCCGGCAATGAAATGTGTCTCAGGCAACGGGACTTTCTGGGGTTTAATTGTAAATACACAAGGTAGTCCAGCCTTTTCTACCTCCTGGGAACCGGAATCATCATATCCTTCAGCGACAATCCTTATCAGGCGACTCTGGAACGCCGTCTTTGAAGAAAGTCCTTCCAAGGAAAATGCACCGTCCTTGCCGGTCACCGCAAAGAGACCGACGGTCGTTTGTCCACTGTTATCCACATCCGTGGATCTCACCACCGCTCCTGTGACTCCGTTTCCCTGAGGGTCAACGACTCTTCCGCATATTGAGATTCCGCGGGCCATTGTGAGGTCTATTTCGGGATTGTCTTTGAACGATGTGATGTCCGTCTTGGTGAAAGTGGTCAGGAAGAAACCGGGGCGGCTTGGACCTGGAATGTATTCTCCCAAGGGCAGGCCGTATACCCGGTATTTTCCCGGTGCTACCTCCTCATGCCTATTCGTCATGTGAGCACCTGATACGGTTCTTCCTGCTTCGTCGTGCAGAAAAACCGTCGAAGTTGCTCCGCGTTGGAACGAAAAGTCAACATGCACCTCCTTTCCAGCCTCAAGATAGATGTCTTTCTTCACGTCCTCATCTGAGAAGATGTACTCTCCCGTACGATATGGAGAAAGCTGATAGATCCCAGGCGGCAGGCTGCGGACTTCAAATCGTCCCCTTTCGTCTGTCTTCATCGGCTCGCGTTCAAGCCCTAACATCCAAAGGAACACATAATCCCCGTTGGGTTCCCCTCCCAGTAAGAGCTCGGCGTCAGGTACCGGCGCGCCGGTGTCCTTATCCGTAACGATACCAGTGATAATCCCCGCTTGTGAGAGCGTAAAGTCCGTTCCACTAGCCTCCTGATTGTCCCTCACAATAATGTCCGATTTCGTTTGGACATGGTACCGCAAATCATCAACCGTGGCCGCATAGGCTCCCACTCCGAGTCCCTCCAGCCTGTACTGGCCACTCTCATCAGTCGTGGCATTGTACGGTCGGAAGTACCGCAGGTAGTGCGTGTTGGCAACCACACGAATCCCAGCCATAGGCCTTCCTTCAAGCGTGACCTTTCCCGAAATGCAGCCACCGTTGCGCAGTATTACGTTCAATGGCGCGTCGGAAAGACCTTTGCTTTCCACAAATGTCGGAGCAAACCCGGCCCTCAAGAAAACCAATCCGTCAGGCAAGTCCGGTACATTTTCCTCGCGGTCCTTGGGAACTAGCGCATTGAAAGAGCCGTCCGAATTGGTTCGGGTTCTCGAACTGAACTGGAGGGGAAACAGCGTGTCTACGGCCACATTGGCCAAGGGCTTCTGATTGGCATCGGTCACAATGCCATGAATGACCTGAGCAGGTTTAAGCAGGAACATCAAGCTCGGCTCTTGACGGTATCCGGGTGAAACTAAGGCACTCCCCCCATACTCGCGCGTAGTTGCCAACAGTCTATATTTGCCGAGCGGCACTTTAGGGAACTCGAAGGAACCGTCCTCTTTGCTCATCGTGATGAAGGACGGCTTGCCATGCGCCTCTGAGAACCGATCATCCTTTTCATCTGAGGTTATTGTCAGTGTAACCTCGGCACCAGCGACAGGCAGACCATCAGCCCTGAGGAGTTTCCCATCCACGATGGTCGGCGTTTCCACGTCAGCGCTTTTGAGTGACGTTTCTGGCGAAGCATTCTTTCCGGGTTCGGGGGGCGCCCCTGCAACGTGCGTACACCCGTTGCACCACACATTTAGGACGCCCGCCAAGAGCAACGCACCCAGAAGATGACGGTAGTATGGCGTCGGATATCTACGCGAGCCTGCCCGCTGCTGTGTCATCGTGGGACTCCCTCTCCGTTTTCGCGGTTTGTGCGGTGGCTTCCCCATGGTTGAAGCCCTCTTGCTTCTGTTGTGCCGGCTGTTTAACAAGTGCTTCTGTTAACGCCGTCAGAACGTCACTCTGTGTCTATGCCGGATCCTATACGAACGGATACGCTGCATCGAATACCTGGACATGGATGGCTGAGGCGTGTCAGCCATGGAACCTCTTCCGCAGTTCGTTCCAACGTTCGTGTCCACGCCAGTCATCTTCTTCAAGGGCGGCACGCCATCCCGTCTCGTCCGCTATCCGCAACAGTGTGTCCAGTTGACGCAGCTTATCTTCGGGCGTCATCCGGCGCAGTTCCCCGGTCTGAAATGCGTTCACAGCGCGCCATCGGGCCTGAAAGGCCAGTGCCTCCTCGCGGGTCAGCATACGACTCATGCGCGACTCCTTTGCCTATGGGCCATTATAGCAGTTCGATGGTATATGAGCCGCATCACGGGACAAGATCCCTCACTGCGTTCGGGATGACAGAATCTACGATTCTTGCCTTCCCCGCCCGGATTGGCTACCATGGGCGGCTGGCTGCAACCGAAACGGATGAGGAGAATCGCCATGCGTGGGAATTTCTGGATCGCCGCGATTACGGCGGCATTGTGCGCGCCCTTTGCCGGGGCGCAGAGCGTGACCATGGATTCACTGCTGAAGGAGATGACAAGCCTGGACTGGATGGCCGTGGCTCCGGGACCGACCTACATCACCAAACAGTTTTCCAGCTACGACCGCAATTCGACCGACCCGAATGTGCTGACCGAAAAGAACTGGTTCGCCAACGGCGACCGCGGCCAGTATCTGCGCAAGGAAAAGGGGGAAAAGGGAACCGAGTTTGTGCTGATGGACGCCGACGGGCCTGGCGCCCTCGTGCGCTTCTGGTCGGCCAACGCCAATGAGGGCGGCGTCGTGCGCGTTTACATCGACGGCGCGGAAAGACCCGCCGTGGAGATGAAACTGGAGGACATGCTCGACGGGCGCGCCGCGCCGTTCATCAAGCCCATCGCCGTGTCGCTCTCCAAAGGATGGAGCAGCTATCTGCCCATCCCCTATGCGAAGCACTGCAAGGTCACCGTCAGCAAGTTCGACATCTACTACCAGATCAATTACCGCACCTACGCCTCCGGCACCGTGGCCGAGTCCTATTCGCCCGCACTGGCGGAGCGGCTCATGCCCGCGATTGAGGCAGCAGCCCGGGCGCTCGCCGCGCCCGAGACCGCCGCAAAAATACCCGATAATGCCACTCCCTCCGCGTACGACGCCAGCCTTGCCCCGGGCGAAACGCAGACGCTGGAGGTGGCCGGTCCGGCGGTCGTCTACGGCCTCACCTGCAAGGCCGACGCGGCGGACCCGGCCGATGCGTTGCGCGGCTGCGTGCTGGAAATCGCCTTTGACGGCAATGCTCCCGCCGTCATCGCGCCGCTGGGCGATTTCTTCGGCACCGCGCCGGGCATCAATCCGTTCAGGTCGCTGCCCTGCGGCGTGGCCGCCGACGGCAAGACGCTCTACAGCCACTGGGTCATGCCCTTCCGGCAGACGGCCATCCTGTCCGTCACGAACCATTCCAAAGCCGCCGTCACACTGTCGGGCGAAGTGACCACCGCGCCCTGGACCTGGAAACCCGATTCCCTGTACTTCCACGCCAAATGGCGCGGCGTGCGCGACCTGCCCACGCGGCCCATGTGTGACTGGAACTACATGTCCGCCGACGGCGGCCGCGGCCGCTTCGCCGGCGTCATGCTCCACGTTACCAACCCCGTGCCCGACTGGTGGGGCGAAGGCGACGAGAAGATATACGTCGATGGCGAGGCGTTCCCGAGCCACTTCGGCACCGGCACCGAGGACTACTTCGGTTATGCGTGGTGCTGCCCCGAGCCTTTCACGCACGCCTACCACAACCAGCCCCGATGCGACGGTCCCGGCAACTACGGCCAAACCTGCCTGAGCCGCTTCCACGTCATGGATAACATTCCCTGGACGAAGTCATTTCGTTTCGACCTCGAAATGTGGCACTGGGCTGACGTAAAGATCACCCAGTCCGTGGTCGCCTACTGGTATGCCGAAGGCTCTGCAAGGGACAATTTCCCGCCCATTGATCCCGCGCTGCTCGGCGTGCCTCCCGTGCCCGAGCTCAAAGGCGTGGAGGGTGCCATAGAAGGCGAGAAGATGAAAGTGGTTTCCGTGGACGCCGGTCCGGTGGACCCGCAGAACGGTGTCGCGCCATGGAGCCGGGGATCGCAGCTATGGTGGCGGCAGGGAAAGGTGGGTGACAAACTTGTGCTGGCTTTCCCGGTGGCCGAGGCAGGCCGCTACGAAGTTCTGGGCCGGTTCACCAAAGCACCCGACTACGGAATCCACAAACTGGCTGTGAATGGACAACCCGCAAAGGCTCCTGTGGACCTTTACCATCCGAAAGTCATTGCGGATGATGAACAATCCTTGGGTGTTTTCGATCTCATCCAGGGCGACAACACGCTGGAGGTGCAGGTGGTCGGTGCCAATGAAAAGGCTGTTCCCGGCAATATGTTCGGCTTGGACTACCTCCGGCTGATCAAAGAATAGTCTCTGCTGCTCGAATTTTCGGCCCCAACCCGGTAATGCGGGTTGGGGCCTATTCTTTGCCGCTTCACCAAAGATAAGAATGGTGATTACGTTACTTGACATTGTGGGTTTTGGCGTGCTAATATTTCATTAGATGAGCGTGATTCTAATGTATGCGCCCGTTGGGACAACCGCCAAGGAGGCTGAAAACCATGCGATGTAGGATGCCCGGGCGGCAGACTTGCCGCACCAAAGAAACGCCCATGATCTAAACCGCAAGACGACGCTTGGGAGCCATTGACGACGATGCCTTTACCAAAAACCACTGACTCAGGATTTCCAGTCCATCCCGGAGTGCCCGGCGCACAGACCGCCCCGAAAGCCCTTGCGCTGCGGCGCGCGCTTCGAGGCCATTCCGCCTCCTCCCGCTGTTGCATGCTCATGCGCATGCCGACGGCGTAACGCCTTTCCGGACCGTTTGCCGGACCGGGCAGAGCCCCGTCGGCCTATTCGCCCCGCATATTTCGTCGAATCTGCCCCGCACCCCATGAAGCAAAGCTAAAGCTGCATGCAGCAGCAAAAGGAGTTCTATCATGTCCACATCTGCCCAAGTTGAAACGCTGGCCCTGCACGCCGGACAAGTTGTTGACCCCACGACCCATTCCCGGACCGTGCCCATCTACCAGACGGCGTCCTATGTGTTTGACTCCGTGGCCCAGGCGGCCAACCTGTTCGGCCTGAAGGAATTCGGCAACATCTACACCCGCATCACCAATCCGACCACGGACGTCCTTGAAAAACGCCTGGCCGCGCTGGACGGCGGCACCGGCGCGCTTGCCGTGGCCTCGGGACAGTCGGCCATCACACTGGCCATCCTCAACATTACCAGCGCCGGACAGAATATCGTCGCCACCAACTATCTTTACGGGGGCACATACAACCTGTTCCACCACACGCTGTCCCGGTTTGGCATCACCGTAAAATTCGTCGATTCGTCCGATCCGGCCAATATTGAGCGGGCCATTGACGAAAACACGCGGCTCGTTTACACCGAGTCCATCGGCAATCCGCGCAACAACGTGGACGACTTCCCGGCCATCGCCGAGATTGCACACCGCCAGGGCATTCCCTTTGTCGTGGACAACACGGTGAGCCCGCCGCCGCTGCTGCGCCCCTTTGATTTGGGCGCGGACATCGTTGTGTACTCCCTGACCAAGTACATCGGCGGCCACGGCACCAGCATTGGCGGCGCCATTGTCGAGGGCGGCAAATTCCCCTGGAACAACGGCAAGTTTCCCGAACTGGTCGATCCCGACCCGTCATACCACGGCCTCAGTTACTGGGCGGCCTTCGGCCAGCATCCCGGAGCGGTGGCGCCGGGTCTGGCCTATATCCTGAAGGCCCGCGTCCAACTGCTCCGCGACATCGGCCCGGCCCTGTCCCCGTTCAATGCATTCCTGTTCCTGCAGGGGCTGGAGACACTGCCGCTCCGCATCCGCCAGCACGCGGCCAACGCGCTGGAACTGGCGCGCTGGCTGGAAAAACACCCCGCCGTGGCGTGGGTCAATTATCCGGGCCTGCCCAGCCACCGCGATCACGCCCGCGCGAAACAGTTCCTTAAGGAAGGTTTCGGTGCCGTCATCGGCTTCGGCATCCGCGGCGGACGCGAAGCGGGCGTCCGGCTGATCAACAATGTGAAGCTGCTCTCGCATCTGGCCAACATCGGCGACGCCAAGAGCCTTATTATCCATCCGGCCTCCACCACGCACCAGCAGCTCAGCCCCGCGGAGCAGCTGGCCACCGGCGTGACCGAGGACTTCGTGCGGTTCTCCGTTGGACTGGAAAATGTGGCCGACATCATTGCAGATTTGGACCAGGCGCTCCAGGCTTCGCAGCAAGCCTGAGCCGGACCGCCGCGGAAGCGAGACCACTGACCATGCCGGGAAGGCGTGACGGCATCTCCGGTGAGAGGAACAAAGCCCGGGCGGGCGACGCGACCGCGTCCCCGTCCGGGCGGGCTTTTTTTGGGCACCCGGCAGTGCCTCCTCAGCGGGGCCGGTATGCGGCGCTCAATTTCTGGAGCAGCACGCCCAGCGAGGAGTACAAATCCTCGTTTTGCACGACGACGCCCGCGGGAACGTTTATTTTGGTGGGCGCGAAATTCCAAATGGCGCGGATGCCGCCGCTGACCATCGCCTCGGCCACCTCCTGCGCAACCGGCGCGGGAACGGTAATAATGCCCACCTCCACCCGCATCCGCTTGGCCAGACCCGCCAGCTTGTTGATGGGAAGCACCTCCCGTCCGTGTACCTTCGTGCCCACGCGGTCAGGATCACGGTCAAACGCCGCCACAATATCCAGCCCGTACTGGTGGAAACGATTATAGCCCAGCAGGGCCGAACCCAGATGGCCCGCCCCCGCAAGAAACGCCTTGCGCACCCGGCTCCAGCCGAGGAATATCTCTATCGAAAGAATCAGCGCGGCCAAATCGTAGCCCACCTTTGGCCGGCCCTTGATCCCAGTCACGGCCAGGTCCTTGCGAATCTGGGTCGCGTCGCAACTCAGTTCCTCGGCAATCTGGCTGCACGAGATAGTCTTGATGCCGGTCGCAAGACGCTTTTGCAGCAGATGGTGATATATCGGCAGACGCCGCAGCGTCGCCTCCGAAGTCGGTCTCAGCGGTTTCGGTTCATCCATGCTTTTCGTTGCCACCTGTTAGTAGAGAATTATTTCTCGATTGTACCGCAATCCCGCCCCCATGTCAACAAAACCGCAAAGCAAGAAACACCCGGAAAGGGCCGGTGGAAGCCCATGACGGTCCGGCAAATCAGAGGACTCAACGCGCTCTTCTTCTTGCGGCATTTGCCGCAAAGACGCTATAATAACGCCGACACACAGGCTACCCCACCCGGCGCAGCGCGCCTTTTACGGAAGGACACCCACCCCATGGCAACACGCAAAACCGGAGCCAAAATTATTGACGGCAAGAAAGTCGCCTCCGAGATTCTGACCGAGTTGAAAGTTACTGTGGACGAGTTGCGCAAGAAGGGCGTGCAGCCCGGCCTGGCCGTGGTGCTGGTCGGCGAGAATCCGGCAAGCCAGGTGTATGTGGGTGCCAAGCGCAAGACCTGTGTGGAACTGGGCATCAAGTCTTTCAGCCATGACCTGCCCGCCGGCGCCACGGAAAAGAAACTGCTCACGCTCATCGCCAAGCTCAACGCCGATGCGCGCGTCCACGGCATTCTCGTGCAGATGCCGCTGCCGAAGCACATCAATGAACAGCGCGTGCTCAACGCGATTGATCCGGACAAAGATGTGGACGGCTTCCATCCGATGAATGTTGGGCGTTTGCTCAACGGCGAAGACTGCCTCAAGCCCTGCACGCCCGCGGGCTGCCAGGAACTGCTGCTGCGTTCGGGCAACGACCCCAAGGGCAAGCACGTGGTCATCGTGGGCCGTTCCAACATCGTGGGCAAACCCGTGGCGGCCATGCTGATGCAGAAGGCCCACGGTGCCGATGCGACGGTGACGGTGTGCCACTCGCGCACGAAGAACCTTGCGGCAATCACGAAGACGGCTGACATCCTGATTGCAGCCATCGGCGTGCCCGAGTTTGTGAAGGCCCGCATGGTGCGGCCCGGCGCTGTGGTAATCGACGTTGGCGTGAACCGCATTCCGGATGCCACGAAAAAGAGCGGCACACGGCTCGTGGGCGACGTGGAGTTCAAGGGTGTCGCGAAGAAGGTGAAGGCGATCACGCCCGTGCCGGGCGGCGTCGGCCCCATGACCATTGCGATGCTTATGAAGAACACGGTCCAGGCGGCGGCCGCGCGGAAATAGGGCGCAACTGGCACCACTTCTATGAGCGTTGCAGGGGTCCCGAAGGGGCCAATGTGAGTAGCCGGAGGTGACCGAAGGGAACCTCCGGACCCGTCGCCGAGAATCAGGCAACCCCGTAGCGGGTTGAATGTTTCCCCTCGCGTGTGCCCCCCTCACATTCAACCCGCTACGGGGTTGAAACGCGTTTTTCATTTACCGGAGGTTCCCTTCGGTCACCTCCGGC
>CAZOMH010000110.1:0-9935 GCA_964580415.1 uncultured Nitrospirales bacterium | reverse complement strand
CATCAAACAGCCACCACTTCATGACCCCTTCCAGCCGCGCGACGGGGATGCCCTAATCCGCGTCGGCGAACTCAAGCCGGCGGCGGTGTGGGTGAACGGCAGGAAGGTGGACGACCTTTCCGCCAGGGTGGCGCTCAAGACCGGAGCCAACCCGGTGCTGTTGCGCTACGACGGCGCGGGCCGGACGCATTTCGTGCTGGAACTGGCGGACGCGCAAAACGGGGCGACAACGTTCCCGCTGGCCATGCGCTGGTATACCGACCCTTCCGTGGTACCCTTCGACGCCAAGCCGCAGGTCGCCCAACCCGCCGGCTGGTACCGCTTTGTATCGCCGCCGGGTCTGCGCGCAATGACCATCGTGGCACGCGGCACCGTGCAGGCTTGGGCCGACGGCGCACAGATGACCGTTGTGCCGGGTGCGGCCCGCACCGACGGCGCAGTGGAGTACACGGCCACGGTGGCAAAGGTTAACCCGCTGGCAGCGAAAGTCGCGCTGCGCGTTGTGCAGGAGCGCGGCTGTTACGGCGGGGCGGCACTGCCCGAACCGATTGCGCTGGACTGCGGTCCTGGACAGATTGCACTCGGCGACTGGTCGCAAATGGGCGCGCTGGCCGACTATTCGGGCGGGGCGTGGTACCGCAAGAACGTCACGCTCACGAAGGAGCAGGTGACGGGCCGGGTGATACTTGACCTGGGCAAGGTGGTCGCCTCCGCCGAGGTGGTGATCAACGGCAAGAAGGCGGGCGTAAAGATCACGCCACCCTGGGCGCTGGATGTGTCGGAGTCTGTCAAAGAGGGTGAAAACAAGATCGAGATACTCGTCTGCAACACGCTGGCCAACCATTACGGCACCATTCCCACGCACTACCGTGGTTCACCCGAGTCGGGGTTGATCGGGCCGGTGACGATACAGACAAGTGCGCCGGTGGTACTACGCTGAGGAAGAAAACGTAACCACGGAATGCGCGGAACTGCCTGGAGCAGCAGAGCCGCAACCCAAGAGCCTGGAGTCCGCGCAGTGTTAGGTCCCCCCTCCGAGGGGGGCAGCCACGAAGTGGCGGGGGGTGTATGGTTTCTAAATCCGTAGGTGGGCATACACCCCCCGGCCCTGCGGGCCACCCCCCTCCAGGGGGGACCAAGAACGTCCGAGTGCCCAAGACATGTCCAGTGCAGAATCTGGAAAAGCAGACAAGAATGCCGCCCCACATTGCACAGAATCGCTGCGCCCTGCGATGATTTTGGGACAGGGCAGCACAGATCAGAGGAGATTAAGCCTGCGCCGACATTTAGTTTGAGGCGGTCTGTGCGTGTTCCACGCGGAAAACCAGGTCCGCGGGGTTGCCCCGTTGGCCCATGCCGGGGTTGCGCGGGTCTCGCGGCACGTTCTGGTAGATACCGTTGAGGGTGTAGCCGTTTCCGTTGCTTTGATAGCGCAGGGGGTTCCCGTCGAAAGGATCGACGGGGACCGCGGGGAGAAAAGCGGGTACGAGTTGTTCAAGGCGTTCGGGAATGGCATTGTCGTTGGCGAGGCGGTAGCGTTCGACGGCGACGGCTGTTTCGGCGGTGGCGACAAATGCCGCATCGCGCGCAAAGGCCTCGGTAAGATGGACGAGACCGGGCACGAGGGAATCGGTGAAACTGGGAATCCAGGTCCGTTCGTCCTGGATACGGGGACCCATGGCGTTCATGAGCGCCATGGCCTCGGGCAGGGGACGCTGGCTCGCGGTGATTACTTCGTCCATGATGGCAAGGTAGCGGCGGCGGTCACCGGCGGCCATGCCGGTGATGCTGATGATGGTGCCCAGGGCCGACGCAGCGCCAAGACCCAGGCTTTGGATTTCGGGACTTTCGGCGAGAAACTGCTCGGGGTGGTCGAAGGAGGCCAGGCCCAGCGCACGGTCGCCGGCCATTGCGCGCGTGAACGCGCCGGGGTCCTCCGCCTCCCGAAGGTACGCGCCAAGCTGCGTCAGTTCCGCGTCGGAGAATGCGGCCGTGTTCAGCATGCGGTTAATGGCGTCCGCCGTGATCTGGTGGCAGGCGATGCGCAGCAGTTGGGAGACCAGCACCGGTTCCTGGCGCACCGAATCGGCCGCGGCCAGCGCGGCTTGGATGGCGGACAGGGCACGCCCGGTGTCGCCGTCTTCGGCCGCGACGAGCGCCTCAATGCGCAGCAGCCGCACGGACGCGCGCAGCTTGGCCAGGTGGGGAAGCAGCATTTGGACACCGTTGCTGAAATCGAGCGGATAGCGGCTGGCGGGCCGGCTGGCCGCCTCATGGAGCAACCGCAATGCCTCCGCGTTCTCCGCCAGGTATGCCTCCATCTCTTTGTGAAGGGCTTCGTCCAGGGGGCCGGGTTTTGGCTTCTCGTTGAACTGTTTCGTCTTGCTGTCCCACTTTGGGGCGCTCTTCTTAATCGCCTCGAAGGACTGGCTGTAGGTCTCGGCCGCATTTTCCTCCGTCGGAGGCGCGGGACGGGATTTGTCCAAGTCGCCCGGTGTGGCCGGAAATCCCTTGGCGCGGATGGCCTCGATTTCCCTGTCCAGCACGGCTTTGTTGTGCCAGGCGATGCCGGCGAACACGGCGGGCAATGCCACGAATACCAGGAGGCAGCCAGCGATGATGCGCCGCTGCCAGCGCTGCCACGGATAGATGCGTTTGCTCATCTGTGCAATCCTTTCCCTCGCATGTCCAACACTGCAGAAAGTATACCCGAACAGCCGGGGCCCCATTCCACTGCGCGCCGGACGCACCGGGCGGACCGCCGCGGGCGCGCCGTGGCAGAACCGTCTTGCGCGGGGCCAAACCATTGTCATGATGCGCTTTGCGCATATGCCGGTCTGCCGGCTGTTTCCCCGGCGGAAAATAGCCTGGCAAAAAACTTGCAAACGAGAATATTTTCTCGATATAATTTTCTCGATAAAAATTTCTCGATATAACCGCCACGGCGGTGGTCGGGAGCAACCGGCAGAATGCCAAAGGAACGACACCATGAACGCCAAGACTGCACCGAAGAACCCTCTCAAAGCCACCCCGGCCGCGGAAGCCGCCACAAAGGCGCTTCCGGCGGGCACCGGCGTTGCCGCCGGTTCCGGCACGTCTTCGGCGGGAGACGCCGGTGCGCAGGAGCTGGACGCGGTGGTGCGCCGGACACGGGAGGCCCAGCGCGCCTACGCGACATACACACAGGAACAGGTGGACGAGATATTCCGCCAGGTGGCCATGGCGGCCAACCGCGCGCGCATTCCGCTGGCCAAGGAAGCGGTGCTTGAAACGCGCATGGGCGTCATGGAAGACAAGGTCATCAAGAACCACTTTGCCGCGGAATTCGTCTACAACAAGTACCGCGACGAACGGACGGCGGGCATCATTGAGGAGGACAAGACGAACGGATTCCGGCGCTTCGCCGAACCCATCGGAGTCATCGCGGGGGTTATCCCGACGACCAATCCAACCTCAACGGTCATCTTCAAGACGCTGCTGGCCCTCAAAACGCGCAACGGCATCATTTTCTCCCCCCATCCGCGCGCCAAGATTTGCACCGTACACACGGCGCGGCTGCTGCTGGAGGCGGCGGTGAAGGCGGGGGCGCCGGAGGGGATAATCGGATGGATCGGGGAGCCGACGGTGGAATTGTCGCAACGGCTGATGCAGCATCGTGACATCGCGCTTATTCTGGCGACGGGCGGTCCCGCCATGGTCAAGGCGGCTTACTCTTCGGGAACGCCCGCCATCGGCGTGGGATCGGGCAACACGCCCGCCGTGATCGACGAGACGGCCGATATCGCCACGGCGGTAAGTTCCATCCTGCTGAGCAAGACCTTTGACAACGGAATGATCTGCGCCTCCGAACAGAGCGTCATCGTGGTGGACGCTGTCTTTGACGCGGTGCGCGCCGAATTTGACTGGCGCGGGGGCTATTTCCTCGACGCGGAGCAGCGCTCCAGGGTTGCGGAGGTGATCGTGCGCAACGGCAAGCTCAACCCGGCGATTGTGGGCCAGTCGGCGCAGACCATCGCCCGGATGGCGGGTTTTGGGGTGCCCGACAAAACCAAGGTGCTTCTTGGTGAAGTCACGGGTGTCGGTTTTGACGAGCCGTTCAGCTACGAAAAGCTGTCGCCCGTGCTCGGATTCTACCGCGCGGCGGACTTTGACGACGCGGTGGACAAGGCGGCCAGGCTGGTGGAGTACGCCGGAATGGGCCACACTTCGGTGCTCTACACCGACCCGCGCGACAAGTCCCGCACGGACCGGTTTGCGGCCCGCATGAAGACCGGCCGCGTGCTGGTGAACATGCCGAGTTCGCAGGGCGCCATCGGCGACATCTACAACTTCCGGCTGGAACCGTCGCTGACACTCGGCTGCGGATCGTGGGGCGGAAACAGCGTGAGCGAAAATGTGGGTGTGCGGCACCTGCTCAACATCAAAACGGTGGCGGAGCGGCGGGAGAACATGCTGTGGTTCCGCGTGCCGGCGCAGATATATTTCAAGTTCGGCAGTCTTGCCGGGGCGCTTGGCGAACTGGCGGGACGCCGCCGCGCGTTCGTGGTCACCGACCATGCGCTGTACGACCTGGGCTATGGGGCGAAGGTTACGGACGAACTGGAGAAACTCGGCATACAGAGCGAGGTCTTCTTCGACGTCAAGCCCGACCCCGACCTGACCACGGTGCGCAAGGGCCTGGCGCTGGCAAACGGTTTCAAGCCGGACGTGGTTGTCGCGCTGGGGGGCGGTTCGGCCATTGATGCGGCCAAGATCATCTGGCTTATGTACGAGAATCCGGAGGTCCGCTTTGAGGACCTTTCCATGCGGTTCATGGACATACGCAAGCGCGTCGCCCGCGTGCCCAAGACGGGAAAAAAAGCCCTCATGGTGGCCATTCCCACGACTTCGGGCACGGGGTCGGAGGTGACCCCGTTTGCGGTCATCACCGACGATGCCCAGGGGGTCAAGTACCCCATTGCCGACTATGAATTGACGCCGGACATCGCCATTGTTGACCCCGATCTCGTGCTTACCATGCCCCGGGGACTTGCGGCGGCATCCGGCATTGACGCGATAACGCACGCCCTCGAGGCGCTGGCCGCCACGACCGCGTCGGAATACACCAACGGGCTGGCGATGGAGGCGCTGCGGCTGCTCTTCAAGTACCTGCCGCAGTCATACCGCGAGGGCGCCGCCAATGCGAAGGCGCGCGAGAAGGTACACTACGCCGCGACGATGGCGGGCATGGCCTTTGCCAACGCATTTCTGGGCCTGTGCCACTCAATGGCCCACAAGCTCGGATCGGCTTTCCACATACCGCACGGCGTGGCCAACGGCATTCTGATCCCGCACATCATCCGGTACAACATGACATCGGTGCCGCGGAAGCAGGCGGCTTTCCCGCAGTACACGCACCCGATGGCGAAGGAACGCTACGCGCGTGTGGCGGACTATCTCGGCCTGGGCGGTGAAAGCCTGAACGACAAGGTCGAGCGGCTGATTGGGGCTGTTCGGGGAATGCTGGCAGAGCTCGATCTGCCGGAAACGATTCGCGCTGCGGGCGTGCCCGAGGCGGAATTCATGGCGCGCCTTGACGAACTGTGCGAACTGGCCTTCGACGACCAATGCACGGGCAACAACCCCCGTTATCCGCTCATTGCCGAGATTCGCGACCTCTATCTAAAGGCCTGGCAGGAATAGCCTTGCGCAGGAGAACCGCGGGCGCTCCGGAGACCCGGAGCGCCCGCTTTCCCCGCCGCCGAAGACCGGGGCCGGTTCCGGGGGAGGGCGCGCCAAACAGAAACTTGCAAAAAAGAAACATTTCTCGATATAATTTTCTCGATAAATGTTTCGCGATAAAGAGTTCTCGATTGGAAACAGTCGCGCACCCAAAGGATTGACGGCATGCAGTACGACACCATCCAGAAGAACGGCCCCGGCGCCGCGGCGGCGGGCATCGGCGCAAACCCGCTGAAGGCGCCGCCCGCGTTCCCTTGCGCGTTTCCCGCGGACGTGATACAGTTGCAACCGCTGTTTTTCGCGGAACCGGACGAGCACGGCGAAGTCCGTGATGCGCAATAGATAAAGTGCTCCCGACCGCCCGGCGGGACTTGTCCCGCGGGCCTGTGAAGGGAATCGGCCATGGACACTGAAGACAGCATAACGATTTGCATGGGGAGTTCGTGTTTTGCCCGGGGCAACCGCAAGAACCTTGCAGTGGTGGAACAGTTCCTTGCGGCGCACGGTCTCAAGGCTGAAATTCGGCTTGCGGGGAGCCGTTGCGCCGATGACTGCCAGAAGGGCCCGAACGTTATCATCAACGGTGTGACGCACCACGGCGTGGACAGCGGGGCGTTGATCGACCTGCTCAACGCCGAATTCGTCGCCCCCAAGAGAAAGTAACCCATGAACCACCAGCACCCGATATTTACGGTGGAAACGGAATGCCAGGACTGTTACAAGTGCCTGCGGCATTGCCCCGTGAAGGCCATTCGCGTGGAGAACGGCCATGCGATGGTGATACCGGACACCTGCGTGTCCTGCGGTGCCTGTGTGGAGGCGTGCCCTGTTCACGCGAAACGCATCCGCGACGACCTGGGCCGGGCGAAGCACCTGGTGAAGTCGGGGCGCGCGGTCTACGTGTCGCTGGCACCGTCCTGGGTGAGCGAGTTTCCCGGTGTGTCCGGGGAAAACATGGTCGCGGCGCTGCGCAAGCTTGGCTTCACCGCGGTCAGCGAGACGGCGCTGGGCGCGCAGGAAGTGTCCGCGGCGGTCGCGGCCGAGATGGCCATTCCCGGCGGTCGCATCCTGATTTCGTCGGCGTGTCCGTCGGCGGTGGAGTTCCTTTACAAATATCTGCCGGTGCAGGCGGCGGCGGTGACACAACTGCATTCGCCGGTGCTGGCGCACTGCCGAATGCTGCGCGGCACTTTTGGCGAAGACATTGCGGTGGTGTTCTTTGGACCCTGTATTGCCAAGAAGAACGAGGCGGATCGCCATCCCGCACTGCTGGACATTGCATTGACCTTCCCGGACTTGCGCGCATGGCTGGAGCAGAAGGGCATCAATCCGGCGGGCATTACTCCGGGGCCTGAAGACGTGTTTGTTCCGGAACGCTCGCGCGAGGGCGCGCTGTATCCGGTCGAGGGCGGCATGATTGAGACGGTCAAGGCTCACGGCGCGGTGGCCGGCGCCCGCTACGTGACCCTTGCGGGGCTGCACAACATCCGCAGGGGCCTTGAAGGGCTGAACCCCGGGAGTCTTGCGGGGCCGCTGTTTGTCGAGTGTCTTGCCTGCGAGGGCGGCTGTATTGCCGGTCCCTGCGCTGGCGAGGAGGGTGCGACGCTCACACGGCGTCTGCGTGTCGAGGACTACACGCGCTGGCCCCAGGAACCGCCGGTGAACGCCGCCACGGTTCCTGTGGCGGAGAACTTTTCTTTTGGCGCGGTGGCGCTTCCGCACCCCGGACCGGCGCGCATTGCCGAGGCGCTCAAGCGGGTGGGCAAGACGACCGCTGCGGACGAGCTGAACTGCGGCGGATGCGGCTACAACACCTGCCGGGATTTTGCCGCGGGGTTGATCGAAGGCCGGGCCGAGCCGACCATGTGCGTTTCCTACATGCGCAAGCTGGCGCAGAAGAAAGCCAATGCGCTGCTTCGGTGCATGCCGTCCGCCGTGGTCATTGTCGACAAGGACCTGCGCATCATCGAGTGCAACGAACTTTTCGGCCGCATGTTCGGGGAGGAACTTTCGCAGGTGTACGACGCCCGCCCCGGACTCAGCCGGTGCCTTTTGGCCAAGGTGGTCCCCTTTGCCGAGATGTTCCAGACCGTGCTGAAGAGCGGCCGCGAGATTCATTACGATCACTACCGCTGCGACGACCGGCTGTTCAGCATCACCATATTCACGCTGGAGCCGCATGAGGCGGTCGGCGCGACCATTCAGGACGTGACCAACCAGGAGTTCCGCCGCGACCAGATTGCCCAGCAGGCCAACGAGGTGATTAAGCGCAACCTGTCAACCGTGCAGGATATTGCCTGCCGCCTCGGCGAACACATGGCCGACACTGAAATCCTGCTCCGTTCCATCGCCGAGGGCTTTGCGATGGGTGACGGCCGTCAGGGGGGCTGAGGCCATGGGGGCAAACGATCTCTTCATAGAAGTGGACTTCCAGCAGCAGCGGAAGCACGGGCAGAACATTTGCGGAGACGCTTTTCAACTGCTCAAAATTCCGGAACAGTCGCGCATAATCTCGGTGCTCTCGGACGGGCTGGGCAGCGGTGTCAAGGCCAACATCCTTGCGTCGATGACGGCGGCGATGGCCTGCCGCTTTGCGGCGAGCAACATGGACTTCCTGCACTGCGCTGAAATCATGATGGACGCGCTGCCGGTGTGCCAGGTGCGCAAGATCAGCTACGCGACCTTCACCATTGTCGATTGCCACCACAGCGGCCGCACGCGCGTTATCGAGATGGACAGCCCCGGTTTCCTGCTCATCCGCCGCGGCCGAATCGTGCCGCTGCAGTCCGAGGAGAAGGCGTCGCCCCGCTGGCAGGACCGGAGGCTGCGTTTCACCGAACTCGAACTGGAGCCGGACGACAGGATCGTTCTGTATTCGGACGGAATCTCGCAGGCGGGCCTCGGTTCGGCCGAGTATCCGCTGGGCTGGCGCGAAGAGGGCTGCCGCGACTATGTGCTCGACCAGGTGGCGGACAACCCGTCGATCTCGGCCCGGCACCTTGCGGAGAACATCCTTGTGGCCGCGCTTACGCGCGAGCCGCGGCGCCGCGCGCAGGACGACATGAGCGCGGGGGTCATCTATTTCCGCCATCCGCGCCGGCTAATCGTCCTGTCGGGCCCGCCCTATTCGAAGGGCCGGGACGGCGAGTATGCGCGCATGCTGGAGGAGTTCGACGGCAAGAAGGTGATCTGCGGCGGGACCACCGCGACAATTCTCGGCCGCGAACTTGCCCGCGAGGTGACCCTGGACCTGCGCGGCTCGTCGCTCGAACTGCCGCCGCTGTCGCGGATGCCGGGCGTGGACCTGGTGACAGAGGGAATCCTTACGCTGACCAGCGCGGCACAGATGCTGGAGGACGCGGCGCTGCTGCGCGACAACAATCCCGCGGCGATGCTGGTGGACCTGATGCTGGAAAGCGATGTTATCGGGTTTGTCGTCGGCAGCCGGATTAACGAGGCGCATCAGGACCCGAACCTGCCGATGGATATTGAGATTCGCCGGAACATTATCAAGCGGATAGCGAAAACGCTTGAGGACCGCTATCTAAAAGAAGTGTCCGTCCAATACATCTAACCCCGCTCCGGACGGACAACACACGGGAGAAAGAGAACATCATGACCGCGACACAGGCACTCAGAAATTTTGAAAAGGTCTGCGAGATACTGGACGGACACGGCCGCGATCCCGCGAAGCTCGTGCCCATTCTTCAGGCGGTGCAGGCCGAATACCGCTACCTGCCGGAGGAAGTGCTGGCTTATGTGGCCACATCCCTCGGGCTGCCCCCGGCGCGCGTGTTCGGCGTGGCCACGTTCTACGCGCATTTTGCGCTAAAGCCCAAGGGCAAGTACGTGGTTCACGTGTGCGACGGGACGGCATGCCACGTGAAAGATTCGGAGAGCCTGCTCGGCGCCATCCGCAAACGGCTCGGGCTTGAGCCGGGGAAGAACACCACGCCCGATCTTTTGTTCACCGTTGAAACCGTATCCTGCCTCGGCGCGTGCGGTTTGGCATCGGTGATGGTGGTCAACGAAAACGTATACGGCCAAATGACGCCGGAAAAATGCGTGGACGTCATCAATGCAATCATGGAAAGCGAGGTGGCCCAATGAGCGCCGCATGTGAAAAACCAACCTTACCCGATCTGGCCGCCGAGAAAGCGGCCCACGCGAGGGCCATTGCCGCGGTGAAGCGCCGCGTCATCATATGCGCCGGC
>CAZOMH010000109.1:0-9942 GCA_964580415.1 uncultured Nitrospirales bacterium | reverse complement strand
CATGCCATGGGCCGCTCATCTCCCACCATGTTTCGGTGCGTTCGTAATGCAGGCCCCAGGGGCCCATGGTCATACCGGGCGCGCGGTCGAGCCACGGCTGCATGGCATAGCGGTGGAAAACGAAGCGGTTCACACCCTCGCAGAAGGACTGGTCGCCCAGCGCTTTGATCGACCAGGGGTGCTGCTTCCAGCGTCCGCTATCTTCTGCCGCGGTGAAGCTTTCCGCGGGAACGACGGGGTGTCCGTAGGTGTGCGCGGCCGAGGACATGGTCTTGCCCAACGGCATCGCGCCGCCGCCCATCCAGAACTCGCTCATGGGCATGTCGGCGCGGCCGGCGTAGACCAGGTTGTCGAACACGCAGTCGCCGTAGGCCTCGATGGACAGCTTGATGCCGTTCTGGTTGCTCAACTCGCGCAGATGGCCCGCATAGTTGTCGGCGACCAGGTCGCCGATGGTGAGGCGCATGTCCCAGAGGAAGCGCTCGGACACCTCGGCATTGGTAATGGCGCGGCCCGTAAGGATGGGCAGCAGTGGGAGCGGGTCATAGCCGCGCCGCTGAAGGAAGTCCTCGCGGAATTTCGGCGTCCAGTTCTGCGAGCCGACTTCCCAACTGTCGATGTGCGTCATCGTCAGGCCCTTGCCGTCCTTGCCTACCAGCGGGCCGCAGTCGTCTATGAGCTTCTTCATGAACCCGTTGAAATGCGCCTCGACCGCCTCCCTGCTGAGCTTGTCGCACTCGAGGCCGGTGCCCGATGCGGGCGAAGGGGCGTTCTTGGCCCCCGTTGTCGTATGGCCGAAACGGATGACCGTCCATTTTCCGGGCGGCACGTCCCAGTCAAGTTTTCCGTCGGCGGCCATCTTGTCGGACAGATCGATAATCTTGTCGCGGGCAATGGCGAATTGGGCGGGCAGACTGGCATCGCGCGCGGGCAGGCCGGCAAACTGCCAGACCCGGCCCGTTTTGCCGTCCACGTTTTCGATGCGGAACTCGGCGCCCAGCCGCAGTTCGCCGATTGCGAGTTTTTCGGCGCGCGAGTCCGCATTGGTAATCTCGAAGCGCCAGAACTTGGCCGCAGTGGCGGGGAAGCCGGCGGACGGGGAAACCGGGGCGAAATCGAATTCCTTTATCGTGCGAAAGGCCTGACCGTCGCCGGAGGACTGGATGCGCGCGTGGAGTTTGCCCTGCCCCTCGGGGGTGACCAGCGTGGCCGTGCGCGCCTCAAAAGGCTGCGCGAATTCCACCTGGACCCATTGCGCCTGCTGCGGCGCGGGCTTGGGCAGTGACACAGTGGTGCCGGGGTTGTCGTCGATGAGCAGTGCGGGATTCATGTCCGGTTCCGGTGCGCTGGTGCTGAGCTTTGGGGCAAGGTCGGCCATGCGCACCGTTTCCCCGTCCGGCGTGGGGAAGGCGAGTACGGTGATGTCTTTGTAGAAGTCCGCCACGGCGGGCGGCTGTGGCAGCACGCCCGCATAGGCCTGGGGACCCACCACGGCCGTTTCGGTCCACACGACTTTCTGCATGGCGTGTTCGGGCGTGTTCCACGGCCCGCCGCTGCCGCACCAGCCCGCGTCGTTGTTCATGTTCACCTCAAGACCGAGACGGTCCGCCTCGGTTACGGCATGCTTGAACAGGTCGCGCCACTCTGGACTGGCGAAGGGAATGGGGCCTGCCGGGGTGCCCTGCGCCACCTCCATGATGAGCACGCCGCCGATGCCGACGCGCGCCATGGCTTCCAGGTCGGCGGTGATGCCTTCGCGGGTGATGTTTCCGTCAATCCAGAACCAGTAGACCCAGGGCCGCGCGGAAGCGGGCGGCGCGGAGAACTGCGCCGCGAGGTCGGCCGTGTCCGCCGCCGCGTTTGCCGCCGCACAGAGCAGGAGCATCAGGAGGGCCGTTTTCAGCACAGGGTAAAGTTTCATAATTGCCTCTCCGGTGGTTTGGCGCACAGCATACACCATCATTGCGGGCTTCAGACCGCCTGCGGCGGCTATTCGCATAAGAAAGGTACGTGCAAATACGGCAGGAAGGCGGTCAGACACCTCCCTCATATCAAATGGAGAACGCACCTTCATTTCCCGAGTACCAGCCTGCCAAAACATTCTACTTTCTTGGCGGGAAAGCGGAGCAATCTCATTTCGTTTATCCCTGATACTCATCACCGGCACCGAAACGCCGCACGATGGCGGTGATGTCCCGCCTGGCTTCGGCGGCAATGCCCGGTTCGGCGGCGACCACTTCCCAGCGGGCAAGGCCGTCCTCGCTTTGGGAGATGCGCTGGCAGACCTGCAGCCAGTCGGCCGCGGTGTGCGTGTCCGCCTTGATGCTGAACGGCAGGCCCCGGCGCATCATGGTGGCCTCCAAATCGTAACCGTTGGGCATGCGGCTCAGCGCCTTGGCGCCCTGGCCCTCGAAATGGGCCCGCACCGCGTCGAGCGCGCCGGCGCGCTGCTCGTCGCAGGGAAATTTGTACCCCCACTCGCGCTCGCGCGCGGTGCGCGCCTGCAGTTCAAACATACGGTCAAAGCGTTCGGGGTTTTCCTGCCATGCGCGCGCCGCCAACAGGGCGATGTACAGCGTGTTCTCGGTGCAGTAGCGCTGCCCGCCGTGGGTGAACGCCTCGTAATAGTGGGCCGACTCCTCGACGGTGCCGAACATGGCCGGGTTCTCGAACATGGCGTTCTTGATCTGCGAATGGCCGTTGCGGATGACCGACACCGACACGCCGCAGCGCGCCATTTCCATCAGCGCGAGCGGGTTGCTTTTGAGGTCGGCGTAGACGCCCATGCCCGCGCCGGGGAAGTGGCCGCGGATTTCGGGAAGAATGGCGGCGTAGGTGAAACTGGACGACAGGTAGGCGCCGTCACCCCGGTAGAAGTCGATGCGGTCGCCGTCGCCGTCGAAGAACATGCCCAGCGTGAACTTGCCGGTTGCCAGGGTTTCCAGCCCCTCGCGGATGACCTTTGCCTTGACCGGATTGGGGTCGCCCAATGGGAAGCGGCCGTCGGCGGTGAAATGCAGCGGGGTCAGATCGGCCCCTGCGCGGGCAAAGGCGAGCATCATTTCGCGGCCCGCCGCGCCGTTGAGGTAGTCCTGCACCACTGGAAATCCGCGCAGCGAACCCGGCGACACCCCGGCGAGATCCATGCTGTAGGCGATGTACTCCTCGGTGGGGTCATAACCCGTGATGCGTCCCCGCGCCTTTGGCAGTGACGCTCCTGCGATGTACAGTTCCTTGATGCGGTCCAAGCCGCCCCGCGGGCCAATGTGCTCGGCAATGGGCCGTACGCCGGGGCCGAGAATCTTCTGGCCCGTGTCGTTGGCCGGGTTGTGCGACGCGCCGAACATGACTGCGGCCAGATCGGGGTGCGTCATGGCCGCAAAGTAGAACATCGACGTGGAGCACACGCCCGGCACCACGGTGACATCCAGTCCCGCCCGGGCGTATTCGCCTGCGGCGAGTTGCAGGTAACGCGGCCCGGTGCTCCGCGCGTCATGGGCCACCAGCACGCCGTCGGCACCCAGGGTGTCGCGGAAATACAGCGCTTCGGCCCGCGCAAGGCGCACGGCAAGTTCATCCGTCAGCGGCGTGGCATCGGTGCGGATGTCATAGGCGCGGAACATGGAAAGATTCAGATCGTTCATGATGAGTATCCGGAATAGTTGGGGCAAAAAAGCGGCCGTGAAAATAATAGGTGAGCGGGAACGATAAATGCGAATCCGCTTTTTCCAGGCTACGGTCTGTCAACTTCACGGTTCCGATCCCGCCGGAATCGGGGATGGCGCTTCTTTGGGCACGCGCCGTCCCGCGGCAGCTCTTGGCCCCGAAGAGGCCACGGCGACCAGGGGAACCCATGGTCAAGAGACGTTTCCCTCCTCTGGGTTGCGGTTACCGGCCGCATCGTGTGTTTTGGGTTTAAGGGGCTATGTTCTTGACCGAAAAAACTTGAATTTCGCAGTAAAATGGGCGTAATCTTGTCTCGGAAGGGCGTATTCCGAGAAATATGAGACCATTGAGAGACAAATGCAGTTAAAAATCCGAGAAGTCGCCGCCCTGTTGGGCGTTTCCGATAAGACCGTGTACCGCTGGATTAAGGAGGGTGCCATACCCGCCTACCGGGTGCATGACCAGTACCGTGTGAACCGAATGGAACTGCTGGAGTGGGTTACTTCGCAGAAAATGCCGGTGTCGGAAGAAATCTTCAACGAACCGGCCGAGTCGGAGGAAACGGTGAGTCTGGCCGGAGCGCTGGACGCGGGCGGCGTGTCGTACCGGGTGGAGGGAACGGATATCCCGTCGGTGCTTCGGGCGATTGTGGACACGATGCGACTGCCGGAGGGGGTGGACCGGGAGTTTCTTTTCCGGGTGCTGCTGAGCCGCGAAAACGTCTGCTCGACGGCGATTGGCGGGGGCGTGGCCATCCCGCATCCGCGCAATCCGATTGTGCTGCATGTGACACAGCCCTCGATTACGCTGTGTTTTCTGGAGCATCCCGTTGAATTCGGCGCCATGGACGGCCAACCGGTACGGGCTCTGTTTACCCTGGTAAGCCCGATGGTGCGCCACCATCTTCAACTGCTGTCGCGTCTCAGCTTTGCGCTGCATGACGAGGGCTTCAAATCTGTCATAACCAATCCGGGCACGCGCGAGGTCATTCTCGGCGAAGCCCGGCGGCTGGACCGCATGCTTGACGAGCGAAACCGGTCCCTTGCCGGATAGGACACCCGAGCTGAAATGTTGTTGATAGTTGCATCCCTGGCCGTGTTTTCGGTCGCCGCCCTTTTCGCGGCGCTTCCGGCACACCGCCCTGTCTGGTGCGTCCGTGCCGGCATTTTCGGTGCCTGCCTGGGCGGCGCGATGGGATTGCTGGCCGGGGTGCGGGGACTGTTCGGCGGCGCCATCGAGTCCGTGAGCATTCCCTGGCCGATGCCGGGCGTCGCGCTCCATATCGGCATGGACCCGCTCTCGGCGTTCTTCCTGCTGCCCATTTCGGGACTGGGCCTGCTGGGCGCGCTGTACGGCGCTGGGTACCAGCGCGGCGGGGACGCCAAGAAGCTGGGCGCGGGCTGGTTCAACTACAACCTGCTGCTGGCCAGCATGGTGGTGGTGGTCACTTCCCGCAACGCAATTCTCTTTCTCATCGCGTGGGAAGTCATGGCACTGTCCTCGTTTTTCCTGGTGACCCATGAGCACGAAAAACAGCACGTGCGCACGGCCGGCTGGATATACCTGGTGGCGACCCATCTGGGCACGGCGTTCCTGCTGGCGCTGTTCGTGATTCTGGGCGAGCGGGCGGGCTCCTACGAATTTTCCGCGTTCGCCAAGGCGGGCGGAGCGATGCCCCCGGTGCTGGCCGCCGTGGCCTTCTTCTTTGCGCTCATTGGCTTCGGCACCAAGGCGGGTTTTATTCCGCTCCATGTGTGGCTGCCCGAAGCGCACCCGGCCGCGCCGAGCCATGTGTCGGCGCTCATGTCGGGCGTGATGATCAAGACCGGCATCTACGGCCTGGTCCGCCTGTTGGCGTGCCTGGGCGCGCCGCCCGCGTGGTGGGGCTGGTGCCTGCTGGCGGTGGGCGTGGTGTCGGGTGTCATGGGCGTGCTGCTGGCCCTGGCCCAGCACGACATCAAGCGGCTGCTCGCTTATCACAGCGTGGAAAATATCGGCATTATCGCACTGGGGCTGGGGGTGGGCTATCTGGGTCTGAGCCAGGGGTCCACGACGATGGCCGTGCTGGGTTTTGCCGGAGCGCTGCTGCACGTGGCCAACCATGCGATTTTCAAGGGGCTGCTTTTCCTCGGGGCCGGGTCCATCCTGCACGGCACGGGCACGGGTGACATCGACCATTTGGGCGGACTTTACAAGCGCATGCCCTGGACGGGCACGACCTTCCTTGTCGGCGCGGCCGCCATCAGCGGTTTGCCGCCGCTCAACGGTTTTGTGAGCGAGTTCCTTGTCTACTTCGGCGCGTTCACGGGTGTGGTTTCCGCGCCGCCCGTCGTGGTGGTTTCGGGACTGGCAGTCATCGCCGGACTGGCGCTGATAGGCGGCCTCGCGTCCGCGTGCTTTGCCAAGGCCTTCGGAATCATCTTCCTGGGCGAACCGCGCAGC
The DNA here is from genome assembly GCA_964580415.1 of uncultured Nitrospirales bacterium. Lineage (GTDB taxonomy): Bacteria > Hydrogenedentota > Hydrogenedentia > Hydrogenedentales > CAITNO01 > CAITNO01. Next base: position 3,834 of record CAZOMH010000109.1, on the reverse strand, counting down.
GACCATGCGCGGCACGCGCACGAGGCGAACGGCCTGATGTTGGGTCCCATGGTTGTGCTGGCGGCGTTCTGCGTGCTCATCGGATTCCTTGCCCCGCTTGCGGTGCGCGCCGTGATGCCCGCCGTGGGCATGCTGGTTCCGGTTTCCACCCGGGCGCTAAACGAGGGCATCGCCCCGGTGCTTGCCCCGCTGGGTTGGATTACCGCCGGGTTTGCCGCTTTTGCCGTGCTGGCGGGCCTGCTGGCGCTGCTGCGCGCGGCGTTGCTTTCGAAACGCACGGTGGGCGCTACGGGCACCTGGGACTGCGGCTATGCGCGGCCCACGGCACGCATGCAGTACACGGCGTCCTCTTTCGCGCAGCCGCTTATGGGCGTGTTCAGGGGCCTGCTGGGCACGCGGGACATCACTGTGAAACCGCTGGGGACCTTTCCCGCGGCGGCCTCTTTCGCGTCGGAGACGCCCGACCCGTTCCGCAGCCGTTTCTATGATCCGCTGTTTGCCCGCACGCTCGGGTTGCTGGCCCATTTGCGCGGGGCACAGCAGGGCCGGGTTCAAATGTACGTGCTCTATATCGCGCTCACGCTGATCGCCTTTTTGATATTCAGTCTTGGATAAGAAACCATGACCCTGTTTTCCATCATAAATTTCGTGCTCGCGCTGGTCTCGGCGCCGCTGCTCCCTGGTGTCATCAACCGGACCAAGGCGTTTTTTGCGGGCCGCCGCGGACAGCCGCTGCTTCAGACCTACTTTGATTTGTGGAAGCTGCTGCGCAAAGGTGCGGTGTACAGCCGCACCACGACCTGGGTGTTCCGCGCCGGACCGATGATCGGACTGGCCTGCGTGATCGTGGCGGCGGCGATCACGCCGTTCGGCGGCGCCCGCGCAATGGCGGGGTTTTCGGGCGACCTGCTGCTGCTGGCCTACCTGCTTGGGCTGATGCGTTTCTTTACCGTGCTGGCCGCGCTCGACACCGCTTCCCCCTTCGAGGGCATGGGCGCAAGCCGGGAAGTGCAGTTCTCCGCGCTGGCGGAGCCCGCGCTGCTGCTGGGCTTGGCGGCAATCGCGCGCACCACGGGTTCTTTCTCGCTCTCCGGGATGTTTCCGGCGCTGGACGGTGCGGACTGGGCGCAGACGGGCCCGGCGCTGCTGCTGGTGGCCGCGGCGCTGTTTGTGGTGTTCCTGGCCGAGAATGCGCGCATTCCGGTGGACGACCCGAACACGCATCTCGAACTGACCATGATCCATGAGGCAATGGTGCTGGACCACAGCGGTCCCGATTTTGCCTTTATCCTGTACGGCGCGGCGCTCAAGCTGTGGGTGCTTGGCGCGTTCCTTGCGGGAATCCTGCTTCCGGTCCGCACGGGGATCGGCGCGCTCGACACGCTTGTCGCCTGGCTTGCCATGCTGGTGCTCGCCGCGGGTGTCGGCGTGGTGGAGTCCACCATGGCCCGGCTGCGCCTGCTGCGCGTGCCGCGCCTGCTGGTGGGTGCGGTGCTGCTGTCCGGGCTGGCCTTTGTGCTGCTGCTGAGGTGAACGAATGCACATGTCCATTGACAGTGTGATGCTTGTGCTGGTGGTGACGAACCTGCTGTTGCTGGGGTTCAGCCAGCTGCGGTCGTGCGTGCGCGCCGTGGCGGTCCAGGGCTTTGCCCTGGGCCTGCTGCCGTTGCTTGTCCGACCGGGCGGGCCGACCGTCTGGACGGTTCTTGTGGTGCTGGTGACCATCGGGCTGAAGGGTGTGGTGTTTCCGCGGCTGTTGCTGGGGGCGCTGCGCGACGCCGATGTGCGCCGCGAAAAGCGGCCCGCCGTGGGATACTCCATATCGATGCTGATGGGTTTTGTTGCGCTGGCGGGTGCGGCATGGCTTTCCGCGCGGCTGCCCGTTTTTCCCGCATCGCCGTCCACCATGGCCGCGCCGGTTTCCTTCTTCATGATATTTGTGGGCCTGTTCATTATTGTGAGCCGCAACCATGCGGTGAACCAGATTGTCGGTTATCTCGTGCTGGAAAACGGCATCTACGTTTTCGGCGTGGTGCTGCTGCACGAACTGCCGCTGCTGGTGGAACTGGGCGTGCTGCTGGACGCCTTTGCCGCGGTGTTTGTGATGGGCGTGGCCGTGTACCACATCAACAGCGAGTTTGACCACCTGGAAGTGGACCAACTGGACATGCTGAAAGGCTGAGTTGTGACCTTTGTTCCCATACTCTTGTGGAGCGTGCTGCTGCTGCCGCTGACCGGCGCGGCGGTCAGCCTGGCCTGCCCGTCGGTGCGGGCCGTCCTGTGGACGGTGCGGGTGTGCGTGGCGCTGACCGCGGCGGTGGCGCTGGGCTGTGTTTGGGCGGTGCATGACGGGCTGGCGGTGGAGACATCCTGGTCCTGGCTCCGCCTGGACGCGCTGTCGGCCTACCACCTTGGCGTGATGATGCTCGTGTTCATGCTTTCATCCCTCTATCTGCCCGGGTACTTTGCCGCGGAGGCCAAAGCCGGCCACTTTCCGGCGGATCGCGCGCGCCGTTTCGGCGCGCTGTGGTTTGGCGCGCTGGCGGCCATGGCGCTGGTGCTGTTGTCGAACAACATCGGCATCATGTGGGTGGGTATCGAAGCGACCACGCTGGTGACCGCGTTCCTGATCTGCATCCACCGCACGCCCGCCTCGCTTGAGGCCATGTGGAAGTACCTGATTATCTGCTCGGTCGGCGTGGCCTTCGCCTTTATGGGCACGCTGCTTGCCGGCGCGGCCGCGGAGCATCTGCACCTGGAGGGGGCCCGGATGCTGCTGTGGAGCCAGCTCCGTGAAAACGGCGCGCGGCTGGACCCGGCGCTGATGAAAGTCGCGTTCCTGTTCCTGCTGGTGGGCTACGGCACCAAGGCGGGCCTGGCGCCCATGCACAGTTGGCTGCCGGACGCGCACAGCCAGGCGCCCGGTCCGGTGTCGGCGCTGTTCTCCGGGTTCATGCTCAATGCGTCGCTGTACTGCATCATGCGCTATCTGCCGCTGGTGGAGGCGGCCACGGGCCGCACGGGCTGGGGGCCGCGGCTGGTGCTGCTTCTCGGCCTTGTTTCCATCGGCGTTGCCGCCGTCTTCATCCTCTTTCAAACCGACCTCAAGCGTCTGCTCGCCTACAGCAGCGTCGAGCACATGGGCATCGTTGCCGTCGGACTCGGCCTGGGCGGACCGGGCATCCTGGCGGCGCTGTTTCACACGCTGAACCATGCGCTGTGCAAGCCGCTGGCCTTTTTTGCGGCGGGACGGCTCGGCCAGATGTACGGCACCCATGACATGAACCGGCTTTCGGGCTGCATGCGCACCGCGCCCGTGTGGGGCCGGGCGCTTTTTGGCAGCCTGCTCGCCGTAATCGGCGTCGCGCCCTTTGCGGTGTTCATGAGCGAGTTCATGGTTCTGCGCGCGGCCGCGCGCAGCGGGGCCTGGTGGACGATGGGAGTCTTTTTGCTGGGTTTGGGCGTCGTGTTCATAGGCGTGCTGCGGCGGGCGATTAACATGGCCTGGGGCGAACCCGCCGCCGCGGGGAGAGCGGAACAGGCCGGTGCTGCGGACCGGATTATCATCGTTGCCGCGCTGGGCGCGCTGCTGGTTCTTGGCCTTTGGTTTCCCGACGCCCTGTCGGGGATGCTGGGCCAGGCGTCAACCATCGTGGAGGGCCGGCAATGAGCCCCTCCAAGGACAGGCTTCTTTTCAACGGTGAGTCGGCGCGGCTGAACAATGTCCCCGTGGTGGACATGGACGACTTTCGTGAGGCCGTGCTGATGACCACCGAGGGCGGCGGACGCCTGCTCAGCCTCTTTGGCTGTCCCGCGGCGGACGCCAAGACGGTG
>CAZOMH010000108.1:0-10029 GCA_964580415.1 uncultured Nitrospirales bacterium | reverse complement strand
GCGTGACCAGCCTATCTTGGTGCCCTTGAGACTCACCGGCCCCCAATGGATGAACATGCCGAAACGCGCATCGCTCCACCATTGCGGCACGGGTTTTGTGGTGGCGTCAGGGTCGGGGGCGGGCGGCGTCTGCGCCATGGCGAAAACGGGAATGAGGATGGAGAGGGAGAGGGAGAGCAGTGCAAGACCCGGGCGCTCTGTGTTCATGACGGAGTCTCCTTGCCGGTGGTTATTGAAGTTCATTATAGCGGTGGACAGGGAGTGGGTACAGCGGTTTGCGGGGGGGGTGTCCCCCTGATTCCGGCTGCCGGCGTTGATTTAGCGTAAAAACGAGTCTCGGGCGCTGTGTCCAGACCACTTTCAGGCAATTTGGACGTCACATTTTCCTTAAATGCGTGTTAAAGTAGGATATAGGTCCGTTTGGGGACCGACGGCGGGCGGGTTGCCGTATAACCCGCAACAACCGCTCCACAGGAAGCAGAAAAGGGGTCTGATGAGTGCCCGGTCTGGATATTTTGGCGTTTGGACTCTTTGTTCTTTGGCCGTGTTGTCGGCAACAGCGGCCATGGCCGGCCCCGGGGTAAGGCACTGCACCCCCATTACCGCGCAGGTCACTCCGGATACCACCAATGGCCGAACGCCAATCTCCAGCGTTCCCTGGGTGTCCGGCACGGGCGGCGAGAAGGTTGTCTACGGTACGGACGACCGCATCGACGTTTACCAGGAGACCGATGCCGCCCGCAAAGCCCTGGCGGGGTCGGTCTGCGCGCTGATGACCTCCTCGCAACTGACGCAGACCGGCAGCGGGTGGCATATCAGCACAAGCGCCTACCGGGAAAACGGCCTTCCCGCCTGCGCCAGCGAGCCCTTCGGCAGCCAGCCGACAGCCGCCTTTTGCACGGGATTTCTCGTGGGATCAAACATTGTGGCCACCGCCGGTCACTGCTACGATTCCAGCGACATCAGCGGGGTGCGTTTTGTTTTTGGTTTTGAAATGACGGACGCCGACACGGTTGAAGTGGATGTTGCGGCAGACCAGGTCTACACCGGCACGGCGTTGCTGGGCCACCGCCTCGACAGTCCCGCCAATCAGGATTACTCGATAATCCAACTGGACCGTGCCGTGACCGCGCCCGGCGCGGTACCATTGGACATTCGCCGGTCCGGCGTTGTGCCTGATTCCACGGCGGTGGGTGTCATCGGCTATCCGGCCGGACTGCCCAAAAAGATCGCCTTTGGCGCCACCACCCGCGTTTCGGACAACACCGCGGCCGGCTATTTCGTGGCCAATCTGGACACCTACGGGGGCAATTCCGGTTCCCCGGTGTTCAATGCCGCCACGGGCGTGGTGGAAGGCATTCTGGTCCGGGGCAATGATGATTTCACCACAAACGGCAGTTGTTTTGTGTCGGCCACGCTTTCGGACAATTGGGCCGACGCGGAACAGGTGAGCAAGGCGACCACCTTCCAACAGTATGTGCCCGAAACTGCGGGGAAAGGGGTGTTAAGGCTGAACGCCAGCGCCTATTCCTGCGCCGGCACCGTGGAAATAACCCTGACGGACACCAATGCGGCCGATACCGCCCAGCAGGTCACCGTGACCTCGGATGCGGGAGACACCGAAACGGTAACCCTGGCTGAAACGGCCTCCGGTTCCCATGCGTATACAGGAAGTATCGTGCTGCAGGCGGGGGCGGTGACCGCCGGAGACGGCACGCTCAGTATCACCGACGGAACAGGTATCACCGTTCTTTACGCTGATGCGGACAACGGCCATGGGGCGGCGGAAAATATCACCGCGAACGCCCAGGTGGACTGCACGGCTCCGTCGGTCAGCAACGTCACCTTTGAAAACATCACCGGACTTTCGGCCTCAATCCAGTTTGAAACCAATGAACTGGCCACGGCCACGGTCTCCTTTTCGGCGGCAGACTGCCATGACGCGGGCGCCCTTTCTGTTTCGGCAACCGCGGGTACCACACACGCCGCCCTGCTGACCGGACTTGACGCCAACACGCCGTATTTTGCGGCCATTACGGTCACCGACGCGCTGGGCAACAGCGCAACCAGCGACAACGGCGGCACCTGCCACACGTTCACAACCACCGCCCCCTCCACGGACATCGTGGCCGACGGCGGTTTTGAACTGGGCAGTCCCAACCCGTACTGGACGCAGAACTCCACCAATTTCGGCACCGTCATTTGCGATGTGGCTTCCTGCGACCAGGGAGGAACATCCACTCCCTTTGCGGGAACCTGGTGGGCATGGTTCGGCGGAATTGAGAACACGGCCGAAGACGGGTACGCCTCTCAAAGTGTCACCATTCCGGCGGCGCCCCCCGCAGTGCTCACGTTCCAGCTGGAGATACCCGCGGGAGATGTGCCGGGCAATTTGCGGGTACTGATGGACGGCAACCAACTGTTTGAAGCCACCGAGGAGGACGCAGCCGCCTATAGCGCCTACAAACAGGTGGTCATATCGGTTTCCGCCTATGCGGACGGCGCGGCGCACCTGTTGCGCTTTGAAAGCAGCACGGACGGAACCGGCCTCGCGGGTGTCACCAGTTTCTTTGTGGACAGCGTGGCCATAAGCACGGACAGTCAGCTCGCCCAAGTCACCGTGCCGGGTGTCGTGGGTCTGGCGCAGGCTTCCGCCGTGTCCACCATGCAGGCATCCGGGCTGGTCGCGCAGACGGTTGGCCAGCAGTGCAGCGATACTTTTGACGCCGGCCAGGTTATCAGCCAGAATCCCGGGACGAGCACGCTTGCGGACCCGGGAACAACCGTTTCCCTGGTTGTTTCCACCGGCCCCTGCACCACGCCGGCAGAGGGCGAATCGGAAACGGTCACGCAGCTTGCGCAGGCGTTGTATGATGATTTTTCCACCGCGGACACCAACCAGGACGGGACGCTGAGTATTTCCGAAGCCCAGGCTGCCGCGCCCGGACTGTCCGCTTCGGACTTTCTGGCCCTCGACAGCGGCGATGACGGCACCCTCTCCGAGGATGAGCTGGCGTCCTATCTCAACACCAATACCGCCTGCGGCTGCGCCTGCAGCAAATCCGACTTTACGCTGGCCGGGTTGCAGAAACGCCTCGGCGACCTGTTCCTGGGCGGATTGAGTCTGGCCGCGCTCGCGCTGATGGCAGGCCGCCGCACCTGACAGGCGGCTCTTGCGGAATATGGCGGGCACGGAGATTGCTTCCGTGCCCGCGGTTTTTTTGCCGGGACCACGAGAGGTGGGGTAACATCCCGGCCAAGGAGACTCCCCGATGAAAGCTGTAATCATGGCCGCGGGCAAATCAACCCGCACCTATCCCCTTACGTTGACCCGGCCCAAACCGCTGCTGCCGGTGCTGGGCAAATCCATACTGGCCTGGCAAATCGAGGCGCTGGCCCCGCTGGTGGACGGCGTGGTGCTCGTGGTTGGTTACCGCCAGGAAATGATTCGCGAACGCTTCGGCAACGCATACCAGGGCATCCCGATTACCTACGTGGAACAGTTGGAGCAGCGCGGCACGGGCCACGCGGTGCTCCAGTGCGCCGACTGTGTGGATGGTCCTTTCCTCGTCCAGAACGGTGACGACCTCTACGATCCGCAAGACCTTGCACGCCTGGCCGCCTCCGACAGCGCGGCGCTGGCCATGGAGGTGCCCGACCCGCGCCTCTACGGCATTTACGAGACGGACAAGGATGATCGGGTGGTGCGGCTGGTGGAAAAGCCCACCGAAGTCTTTTCCAACCTGGCCAACATCGGCGCGTACAAGTTTCCCCTGGAAGTGTTCGACGTGCTGCGCGACCTGCCCCCCTCGGTGCGCGGCGAAATCGAGGTCACCTCGGCCGTGCAGGCGCTGGCGGAAACGAGCGGATTCCGCGTGGTCCGAACCGAAGGCTACTGGCTGCCCGTGGGATACCCGTGGCACCTGCTCGACGTGAACAAGTATTTCCTCGACCATTGCCTGGTGCCGGGCATAGAGGGCGGGGTGAGTGAACGGGCCACGCTGTCGGGGTCCGTATACATTGGTCCCGGCACGGTGGTTCGTCCCGGTGCGGTGATTGACGGTCCCGTGTACATCGGCCGCAACTGCACCATCGGCCCGAACTGCTGGATACGGCCCTATACCGTGCTCTGCGACGACTGCGGCGTGGGCCATGCCAGTGAAATCAAGGCGTCGGTGCTGCTCGAGGACGCCCATGCGCCGCACCAGAATTACATCGGCGACAGCGTGATCGGCGCGCACGCCAATCTCGCCTGCGGCACGATCACCGCCAACGTGCGCCACGACGGACAGAATGTGAAATCGGTGGTCGGCGGCAGGCTGCTCGATACGGGCCGCCAAAAGCTGGGCGCGATCCTGGGCGACAATGTACACACCGGCATTAACACGTCCTTCTATCCGGGCCGCAAGGTGTGGCCAAATTTGTCCACCCGTCCGGGGGACGTGGTTCAGCGCGATCTTATGGAGTAATGACGGCTTTCTTGGCGGAGGTCTTGCAGGCCCTGCCCGTTCCGCGCCGGAGCAGATACCAGAGCGCCCATCCGCCGCAGGCCAGCAGCGTGGCGGCAGAGACGGCCATTCCTCCGCGAAGGCTGTCCGGGGCGTATACAAATTCGGCTTTGCCGCTTCCCGCGGGAACCACCACGCCGCGAAAGACGTGGTATACCGGGAACACCTCGGCCGCCGCGCCGTTGATGCGGCATTTCCAGCCGGGGTACCATGCGTCTGCCAGCACCAGTACGCCGTCCGCGCGGCTGGCATACCGCACTTCCACCCGGTTGTTGCCGTATTGAACCACCCGCGCTTCGCCGGGAAGCGCGTCCGTTGCCGGAGGCAGGGGCGACCGGGGGGCTTGCTCGAGCAGGGCGATCTTGGAGGGTTCGAAACCGGGGGCTTTCATGCGTTCCAGCATGGCCTGGAAATCCGGAATGATTTCCGTTGCGGCCACGAAGCGCGCCCGCGGCAGGCTGGCCGGATTGCGGTAGACATCGAGTCCATCCTCCGTGGCAATGCGCTCCATGCCCGCCAGTTTTGCCTCCGGCATCACCGGCGGGTATTTGGGGTCGTTCAGGTAGTAATTAATGGCCGCCGCAGGTTCCATGTTAACCCAGAAGTCTTTTCCCAAGCCTCGTTGAAAGTTCCACATTCGGGCCGGGAACAAACCGTCATAGGCAAGCCAGTCTTCAATGCCGAAAACGGTCATGGGTCCGGCGATGACACCGCCCTCGGACACGCCAATCCGGCGCGGACGCTCCAACTGTTTCAGTTGACGGGTCAGCGCGGTATCCGGAAAGAACAACTTGCGCGCGAGCGTCGGATTGAGGCCCTGCTGCGCCCCGGCAAGGTCCGCCGCGACCAGCGCGGTCAGCAGCAGGGGGACCATGCGCGGCGCGCACCGCACGGTTTGAATGGCCAAAATGAGCACGGACAGGCCGGCAAAAATACCGGCGCGGATAATCTGGCGGAGCACATAGGCGTCGTAGTGCTGCGCCCGGAGCACGGGGAGATTGAACCGGTACAGCCCGGCCAAGACGGCCCCCGCGGCCAGCACGACAAACGGAACCCACACGAAGTGACGGACACTGCGGCGCGCCGCGGTCCAGCCGTTGAGGCCCATGGCGGCCAGAACGAGCACCGCGAACACCGCAAAAGCCGCGTGATAGAAGAAGATGACGCTCCTGAAAACGGGCAGGCGGTTGATCAACCCTATGGTGGGCGCATCGAATGCCAGCAGGAGGCTGACGCACAGGGCGCCCAACAGACACGCCGCACGGCGGCGGTTCAGCGGCCGGTCCCGGTCGCCGGCATTGGAAGCGCCAATCAGAAGCGGCGGCAGCAGCGCCATGACGATCCACGCCCCGACGCCAACGTAGAGCATTGAGTACATGTGGGAATGGATCGATCCCCAGAAGTTGTGCTCGGTCCATGTGCCGAAAAAGCGCGGCGCCCACAGTGCGGCCGCGGCGGTCACCGGATAGGCCAGCGAGCCGTGGGAGCGCTCCTGCACCGCGCTGCTGTTCGCAAGGTATTCGAGGAAGGGCGCCAGTTGCACGGCGCAGATCAACAGCGCGAGCAGCCAGACCAAACCGCACAGCAGCACCGGCCGGACCACGGGTTCCCGAAACCGCAGCGCCCAGAGGACCTGAAAAAGGAAACACACCCCCAGACCGAACGAGAAGGTGAACGCCGTTTCCGGGTGGCCCGCCAGCAGCAGAAGCGTTGCAGCCGCCGTGCCAACGAGAACCCCGGCCGCGCCCCGGCCCCGCAGGATAAGATCGACGCCCAGAAAGAGCAGCGGCATCCATGCGGCCACGTCGGTCAGGGGCCAGTTCGCCCAGAGCACGCAATAGCCGGAGAGCATCCAGGCCACGGACAGAAACCCCGCGGCGCCGGGCCTGAGTCCCATACCCAGACCGCACGCCCAGGCGCACATGCCGCAGAACCACAACTTGAGGAGCACAAAGGTGGTCATGGCCCAGGGCAGGTCGAGCACAAGAAGCAACAGGCGCGGCGGATAGAAGACGGAACTCTGGAAATTGGCCATCAGCGGCATACCGGCAAACTGGTACGGGTTCCAGAGGGGCAGTTCCCCCTCGGACAGGGACTTCTGGATGGTGGCGTAGGCGGGGGCAAAATAGGTGACCACGTCCGCGAGCACCCGGAATTTGGCCGGTTCGCGGCCCGGCGGCTGATACAGGTGCCAGGGCGGGATGTCATACAGCACGTCGCCCGGGCCGATGACCTCGCCGCGCAGAAAGGTGCCCGGAAAGACCACGGCCAGCAGCAGGATCAGCAATACCGCCTGCAACAGTGTTTGCCTCAAGCGGTTGTGTTTCTCTTCCGGCACCTGCATCTGCGAAATCCCTGAATGAACGGCGGGCGCATGTTGTCCCGCCTTGAACAAAACCAAACGATACGCCCCGATGGGCCTGTCTTCAAGAACCCGGACTCAACCCGTCCCCGCTGTTTCGGCGCAGACGCGCCAGACGCAGGCAGGCCCATGCGCCCACGAGCGCAAGCGCCAGCGTGGAGACGGCAAGCCCGAGGCGAACGCTGAGCGGGTCGAACACGAATTCCACCGTGTGTTTTCCCGGACCCAGCACGACGCCGCGGAACACGGTGTACACCGGGAAGAGTTCCGCCGGGGTGCCGTCCACCTGTACGCGCCAGCCGGGATAGTAGGCGTCGGCGAGCACCAGCACGCAGGGCGTCGCCGCGTCGGCGGCCACGGTGACGCGGCTGCCGCTGCAGTGGGTGATGCGGGCATCACCAGGAGGCGCATCCGAAGAGGGAAGGGGTGTCTTGGGGGCGGCTTCCAGCAATGCGTTCTTCGCGGGATCAAAATCGGCCTGTTTCATCCGGGCAAACATGGCGTCCCGGTCCAACACCTCGGCACGGGGCACCAGCCGGGCGCGGGACAGCGCCCGCGGGTTGCGGTAGACCTCGATGCCGTCGAGCGTCGTCAGGCGCTTCATGCCCGCCAGTTTGGCCTCCGGCATGATTGGGGGATAGGCCGGATTGTTCAGGTAATAGGGAATCGCCGCGGCGGGTTCCATGCTGTTCCAAATGTCCTGCGCCAGCGTCCGCTGGAAGCGCCACATCCGCGCGGGATACAACCCGTCATAGGCGACCCAGTCCCCGATGCCGTAGGGCGTGAAAAGGCCCGCCGGAATGCCGCCCTCGGAAATGCCCACGCGCGCGGGCTTTTCGAGTCCCTGCAGATAGCCCGTCAGCGCCGTTTTCGGGTAGAAGGTTTCACGCGGCACCACGGGGTCCATGCCCCGGTTCGCATAGAGCAGGTCCGCCGCCAGCAGCGCCGTCAGCAGCAGCGGCACCGCCCGCGGCATGGGCCGCAGGCAATGCAGCCCCACCAGCACAAATCCCGAAGCGGCCAGCCCGACGGCAATCCACGCTTGTTGGCGCACAAACCCATCCTGCTTCATGGCATACAACAGGGACGCATTGAACCGGTATGTGACGGCCATTACCAGCATGCCGGCCAGGGCGACGGGCAACGCCCAGCCCAATTCGCGCCAGCGGCGCGGCGTGCCGGTCCAGTGGTCCAGTCCCATGGCGGCAAGCAGCGGAAAGGCGAACAGCGCGAACGCGACGTGATAGCAGACCAGCATGGAACCCAGCACGGGCAGCACCTGCGTCTTGTCAAAGGGCGGGAAGGCGAAGGCCATCATCACCGCGTAGGCGGCGGCCAGTGCAAGGCATGCCGCGGGCGGCGTCCAACCGCGCCTGGGTCCGTCCGACGCGCCGCGCCTTCGCACGAACAGCAACGGCACGACCAGCCAAACGGCCATGCCCGGGTAAAGCATCATCTGAAGGTTCGAGTTCAGTTCGCCCCAGAAGTTCTTGTCCGGCCAGGTGCCCAGAAAACGCGGTGCCCAGAAGGACGCCGCTGACGTGGGCGTCAGCGCGTAGCGAATCTGGCTGGGCCTGTCGAAGAAGGTGGAACTGTTGAGCAGGTACTCCACCAGCGGGAACAGCATGACGGCGGAAACCGCCAGCGCCAGCGTCCACATTGCAATGCAGGCCGCCACAGGCCGCCACGCGGGCAGCCCTTTCCGGACGTTCCACGCGAGACGCAGCGCGAAGTACACGCCCAATCCGAGCGACAAAGAGAATGCCGTCTCCGGATGCCCGCCCAGCAGGAGAAGCGTCGCGCCAAGCGCGCCCGTGGCAATGCCGCGGCGGTACCGGCCCGACAGTATCCATTCGACGCCCAAAAAGAGCAACGGCATCCATGCCGACACGTCCGGCAGCGACCACATGGCCCAGACGAGGTTGTAGCTGGCCAGCATCCATGCCACCGAAAAGAACCGCGAGGCCGACACGCCAAGCCGCAGCCCGCGCGCGCAGCACCATGCGGTCATGCCGCACAGCCACAGCTTGAAGAGCACAAACCAGGTGATGCCCCGCGCCAGATCGTGCCCCGCCATTACCAGTCGCGGGGGATACATGACCGTGCTCTGCGCGTTGGCCAGCAGCGGCATGCCCGCGAATTCGAGCGGATTCCAGAGGGGCCACTCGCCTTCCGCGAAGGACTGTTTGCAGAGCGAATAATACGGGGTAAACGCCGTCAGCACGTCCGACATGAGCCGGTTGCGCATCGGCTCGACCCCGGTCGGGGTGTATTTGTCCCAGGGCGGGCTCGTGTAGAGCAGATTGGAGGGCGACAGAATGTCACCGCGGAAGAACACGCCGGGAAACACGGCGACAAGCAGGAGCGCCAGCAGCAGTCCCTGCAGGGCAAATGCCCCGAAGAGCCTTCCCGGCCTTTCGGTTTCGGTTCCGCCGTTCCCGGCCGGTGCTTGCTTGTCACAATCCACGATCTTTCCCTCGGAACAGCAGCCCCGCCACCATTCAGTGCCATGACGATACCCGGTGCGCAAGGGATTTTCAACATCGCAGGGCAAAGCGGGCAGAAAAGAACCATTTGCCGTTGTGCCAGGCACGGCGAATCTGTTCCCGGCGATTTGGACCGGGAATGCTTTACTGGGAGCGCCGGCGCTCCCAGTAAAGCGCTCCCAGTGAGGTGCTCCTGTGATTGGCCGAGTCTTGGAATCCCCGCGGGGCCTGCGTATAATTCGGTTTCGCCCCGCCCATATTGAATGCGAACGCTCTCCCCTATTGAAAGGACCGGCTGCATGCCCCCGTTTTTTGACGCTGACTGGAAGGTGGAACTGCTGCAACTGCGCGCGCGGCTGCGGGAAATTGAAGGCACGATTTTCGCGCCGCGGCAGCCCATCGGCGATCTGTGGCGCTGCGACACGGGCACGGGCCACGGACCGGAGGCACCACCGAAGGAGGGATGGAATCCGTTTCAGATCATGGATCGCTGGGGCGGCAAAGACCAGACGACCTGGTTCCGCATGCGGGCGGTGGTGCCGCGGGAATTCGCGGGGCAGCGGGTGGCGGCGATTCTCAAGCCCTGCCTGCACACGGAAATTCCGGGCATGCGGCAGCATGACGAGTCGGGCGAGGCGCTGGCCTATGTGAACGGCAAGCCGTTCCAGGGCAT
>CAZOMH010000107.1:0-10071 GCA_964580415.1 uncultured Nitrospirales bacterium | reverse complement strand
GCATGGTGGGTCAGGGCGCTGTTTCACGGTGAAACCGGCCTGGCCGCGCGCGGGTGGTACACCGTATTGCCGCCGTGGCGCTTGTCGGGGTGGCCGTGGTGAACGCATGCTTCCTGATCTTCACCAAGACCGGCCGCCGCGAGTTGCGCATGCTGATGATGGGCATCGGCGACATCCGCGACATGTTCCTCAACATGGCCTACATGGTCGGACTGCGCAGACACCCGCCCCAGTTTGACCGTTACAGCTACATTGAGAAGTTCGAATACTGGGGCATGTGGTGGGGCACGCTGCTCATGATCGTCACCGGCTTCTCCATGTGGTTTGTGAACGTGTTCCTCCAGTACCTGCCCAAGGTTTGGCTGGACGTCATTGCGCTTGTCCACTTCTACGAGGCATGGCTTGCCGTGCTGACGATTATCGTGTGGCATCTGTACTACATGATCTTCGACCCGCACACCTACCCGATGAACTGGTCCTGGATCACCGGCCGGATTACCATCGAAGACTTCAAGGAACGGCACCCGCTGGAATACCGGCGCGAATGCGGCAAGACCGTCGAAGACGAACCGGAAACCGGCACCGGCGATTAGTCCTTTCTGTGGCACCCTCAGGTCCGGCCAGTGTTCGGGCGTGGAGGTGCTTTTTCATTTACAGGGACGTGTGTCCACACGGTCAGAATCGCCGGGAGCATCTGCCAAGCTGGAATTTGGCGTTCGCGGGAAAGACCGCGACGGCGCGCAAAGTAGGCGCGGCACCCTGCTGCGTTACTGCACACCTTCTGCGATGCGGGCGGCCAGTTCACGGGCATGGCGGATGCAGTCGTTGGCGGAAATGCCGAAGTAGCCGTTGCCCGCAAAATGCAGCCCCCCGACGTTCTGTGTGCGTTGTTGAATTTCCAGCAACCGCGCCTTGTGGCCCAGGTTGTACTGCGGAATGCCGCTCTTGTGGCGGATAATGTTCTGCACCACGGGTTTCCCCCGGAAACCCAGCACCGGGTCGGCGTCCTTCATCGCCGTCTCCACCAGTGTTTGGTCGTCCGCGTCGATGGCGTGCGGATCGTGCGCGCCGCCGATCATGATCTGCAGGAGTTTGTGTCCGGCCGGGGCTCGGCCCGGAAAGATGGACGAACTCCACAACACGCCGAGTGAACGCACGCCTTCCCTGCGCGGAATGAGGTAGCCGAATCCGTCCAGCGGGTTGGCAATATCCTCCGATCTGAACCCAAGCCCAAGCACCGCAATGGTCGAGGATTTTATCTCCGTGAGCCGCTGCGCCAGCGCGGCGTCCATGCCGGCCACAAAGGGGGCGGCCTGTTCCGGGGGCGTGGCAAGTATCACAATGTCATGATGCACCGTTTGCGTGCCGCTTTCGTCGCGAACCACCATGTCAAAACCTTTTTCCGCGCGGGTCAGCGATTCAATGGTCACGGAGGTGCGGAGGTAGTCCCGCAGTTCACCGGCGAGCGCCGCGATCAACTCGCTCATCCCCTCCGCAAAGGAAAGCAGCTTGTTCGACATGGGGTTCTTGGAGGTGCTCACCAGTTCGTCCACTTTTTTCCGCACCCCGCCGCTGCGCGCTTCCGCCCTGCGCTGTTTGATGCGCGCGAACATGCCCCGAACCACGCTGCCATGCTCCTGCTCCATCTCGTGGAACACTTTCAGTGTGGACTGGATGCTGAGCGTGTTCACATCGCCCGCGTAGATGCCCGACATGAGCGGGTCGAACATGCGTTCGACCGCCATCACGCCAAAACGCCGCGCCACGAATCCGGCGACGCTTTCATCCCCGTCCGCGGCGCGCTTCGCGACAAAGGGCTCCATGGCAAAGCGGAGCTTTGCCGAAAGCGGCAGCACCCGGGTGGCCAGGAAACCCGGGGGCGACAGCGGTATCTGGTGCAGTGCCGCGTCGATGAACAGGAAGCGCTTTCGCGCGGTGTCGCTGCTCACCACGAGACGGTCACGAATGCCCAGTTCCTTGATCAGTTCAAAGGTCGCAGGCTCATTGTTCAGGAAACCGTTGGGGCCCCACTCAATCAGAAAACCGTCAATCCGTTTGGAATAGATGGCGCCGCCGGGCCGCTCGCCTTTTTCGTAGACCGTGAGATCAGCCCCGTCGCCAAACAGCCGCTTCAGGTTGTGGGCCACGGCCAGTCCTGAAACACCTGCCCCAATGATCGCAATGCTCGTCGTCATACTTTGCTTCCTTCCTTCGTTCTGCAAATTTCCCGGGCTTGCGGAAGTCCCATGCCCCCCCCTCGGGGATGGCAGGGACAAAAGTCGGCTTGGGGATGTATTCCGCCAAAACCTGACCATGCACCTGTCCCAAGTCCCCCATCGAGGGGGGACCCAGGATGGCATGACCTGCCGGTCTCTTGGGACTGGGCGTATGCCGGAAGGCTCAAGGTGCTGCCGCCTGCATAACCAAATCGGCCAGAGCGCGCATCACATGGTTGTTCGCATTGGGGCAGGCTATGCGCGCGAAATTCCAAATGCGGTGCTGTTCCACGAAGGACTTCAAGTCAATGTCGATGTCCCACAGCGTCTCGATGTTCTCCGCGGCAAAACCCAGCGGAACCACGACCAGGTTCGTGACGCCCTTTTTCGCGAAGTCCTGGACCACGCTCTTTGAGTCGGGTTCGAGCCACTGTGCGGGCCCGAAAGCGCTCTGCCAGCCGAGTGCGACGCGGATGTCCGGAGGGATCGCGGCAGCCACCATCCGGAACGTCTCCTGCACCTGGTTTCTGTAGGGTTCACCCGGGTTAATGAAGCGCGTCGGAACACCGTGTGCAGAGAACAGCACTGCCGTGGAAGCCGGTGTCGTACCTGACAGCGAGTGCAGCGCGTTGAGGGTTTCGCGGGCAAGGAAATTGGCGTACTGCGGCAGCCTGTGCCATTCGTCTATCGTGTTGACCGGCACTCCGGGCAGATGCCTCTTCATGGCGCGGCGCAGTGCGGTTATGCAGGAGCCGGTGGTGGCGCGGCAGTAATGGGGGTACATGGACAGTGCGACAACGCATGCCACGCGCTCTTCCCTGAGCCGCCGCACGGCTTCATCAATGAAGGGATGCCAGTAACGCATGCCGGGAAGCACCACCGCATTCACACCGCGCGCCTCCAGCGCTTCTTGAATGGCCCCCGCCTGCCGTTGCGCGATTTCGTTCAACGGGGTCCCGCCGCCGATCTGCCCATAGCGGGCGGCGCTTGCGGCGGCCCGTTTCTTCACGATGATTTTCGACAGCCATGGCCGCACCAGGAAACCAAGCGGAATGTCGAGGATGCAGGGATCACGGAAAATATTGAGCAGGTACGCGGGAACATCCGCCGTGGAATCGGGTCCGCCCATGTTCAGCAGCACTACGCCCAGTTTGAGGTCTGCCATGGCGCTACACCGTCCTGGAGAAGGTGGCGCCCGCCTGCGGGCCTTTGCGACCGTCGAGATAGTTGTCAAAGTGAAGGGCGATGTTGCGCAGGAAGAAGCGCCCCGTCTCGGTGGCCTCCACCGCGCGCGCATCGTTCACCACAAGGCCTTTCTCGATCAGCGGATTGAGCCGGGGCAGTTCCAGGGCGAAATAGTCCTCAAAGGAAATGCCGAAACGCTTGTTGACATCCTCCTTGACGACCAGGCCGTTGCAGAGAAGGTCCATGATGACGCGGCGGCGGATCAGGTCGTCCGCATCAAGCGTAATGTGCCGCTGCACCGGCAGGTGTCCGGCGCGAACGCTTTCGTAATAGGGCGCGTTGTCCTTGATGTTCTGGCAGTAGTAGCCGGAAACGTCGCTGATGCTCGTGGCGCCCATGGCGATGACGTCGGTCTCGGCCCTGGTGGTATAGCCCATGAAATTGCGGCGCAGCCGCTTCCCGCGCCACGCCGCGGCCAGTTCGTCTTCGGGCTTGGCGTAGTGGTCCATGCCGATCATCTCGTAACCTGCCTGCTGCAGCCGCTTGATCGTGAGCAGGTACAGGTCAAACTTCATGTCGGCGCCGGGGATGAGGCCCGTGTCGATGTTGCGCTGGTTGCCGCGCAGCGTCGGCAGAAAGGCGAAGCTGTAAACCGCAATGCGGTCCGGGCTGAGTTCGACCACCTTGGACATGGTGTCGCCCGCCTTGTCCATATTCTGCGTCGGGAGCCCGTACACGAGGTCGAAGTTAAGGCTCCGCACACCGTGTTCGCGGATGATGCGGCAGAACTCGGCCGTGCGCGCGTAGGTCTGGTTGCGGCCAATTCGCTGCTGCACCTCGGGATCAAAATCCTGCACGCCGATGCTGAAGCGGTTGAACCCGTTGTCGAGCAGGAACCGCAGCTTCTCGTCGGTGCAGGTCATGGGATTGGTTTCGATGGCCAGTTCCGCGTCGTCCGCCACGTCGAAGGACTCGCGAACCAGCCCGAGTATGGCCGTGAATTCCGCGTTCTTCAGCGTGGACGGCGTGCCGCCACCCCAGTGAATCTGCGTGACCCGGTGCCGTTCGGGAAGGAGCGAGGCGATGAGCCGGATTTCCTGCTGCAGCGCTTCCGCGTACTCGGCGGTCTGCGCGTCGCACTCCAGCTTGCTCGTGTTGCAGCCGCAGTAGTGGCAAATAACCGGACAGAAGGGCACGTGAAAATAGAGCGTAAGCGGCGTGTCGGCGGAATGGCGCCGCAGCGCCTCCGCATAGGCTTCGCCCGAGCCGGCCGCCGACCATACCGGGATGGTGGGATAGCTGGTATAACGCGGCGCGGCGACATCCATCTCGCGCACCAGTTCCTTGCCGGGTATGATCAGTCCCGAAGGGTTCATGCGCCGCTCCTGTGGGCATGCACAAAGTCCGCCAGCGCCCGCACATTTTCCACCGGCGTGGGGGGCGTGATGCCGTGTCCAAGATTGAAAATGTACCCCGGCTGTTCCGCGTTTTCGGCGAGGATGCGTCCGGCTTTCTCCAGCAGAATTTCCCTGGAGCCCAGCAGCGTGATCGGGTCAAGGTTGCCCTGGTACGCCTTGGGCCCGCGGCCCGCGTACTGCCTGCGCACGGCGGCAAGGTCCACACGCCAGTCCACGGCCAGCACATCCACGGGCAGATCAATATTCTGCGGAATGAATGCGCCCGCATCCCTGCTGAACAAAATGAGCGGTTTCCCGCAGGGGCGAAGTTCCTCGAAAATGCGGCGCACATAGGGCAGCGAAAACTCGCGGTAGTCCATGGGGGACAGGGCGTCGGCCCAGGAGTCAAAGAGCTGCACCGCGTCCGCGCCGGCATCCAACTGCATCTTCAGGTAGCGGATGAGGGCCGTCGCAAGCCTGTCCATCAGCGCGTGCAGCGCGGACGGGTCGGTGTTCATCATCTGCTTGACCACGGCATAGTCGCGCGAGCCCATGCCCTCGACACCGTAGCAGGCCATGGTCCAGGGCGCGCCGGCGAAGCCGATGAGCGCCGTGTCCGCGGACAGTTCGCGGCGGACAATGCCCAGCGCGTCCTTGAGGAAAGCGGTGGTCGTGTCGAAGTCGGGGTCTTTCAACCGGTCGATGTCCTCGCGCGAACGAATCTGCGGGGAAAGGCGCGGCCCCTTGCCCTCGTGAAACTCCACGGTGATGCCCATGGGCTCGAAGGGAATCAGGATGTCCGAGAAGATGATGGCCGCGTCAAAACCGAACTCGCGCACCGGTTGCAGCGTCACTTCCGCGGCCAGCTCCGCGGTATGGCACATCGTCAGGAAATCATGCCTGGCGCGGACTTCCTGATAGGCCGGCAGATAGCGGCCCGCCTGCCGCATGATCCACAGGGGAACGCGGTCCGTCGGCAGGCCCTTGCACGCGCGAAGAAATCGTGACTGACTCATGAGCCTCCGTTTCTAGGAATAGCACTCTTTGATGGTTGCGATAATGGCCGTCACCGCGCCGTCCACGTCCGTGTCGGTCATGGCGGTGCTCAGGAAGCCCACCTCGTATCCGGACGGGGCGAAATAGATGCCCTTTTCGAGCAGCCTGCGGTGGAGCGCGGCATACCGCGCAATGCCCGGCTTGCCGATGCCCGCGGCCGTGCGGGGCATCGTTTCGCTGTCAAAGCTGAACCAGAACAGCGCGCCCGTCTGGATATACTGCACCGGAAGACGGATGGCTGCGAGCCCGTCCTCAATGCCCTTCTTGAAGCGCCGGGCGACCGCATGAAGCCGGTCCCATCCACCCTGATCGAAAAGCACTTCCAGCGTGGACAGACCAGCGGTCATCGCCACGGGATTGCCCGACAGCGTCCCCGCCTGGTAGACCGGGCCGGCCGGCGCAAGCTGGTCCATGATTTCGGCTTTCGCCGCCAGTGCGGCCGCGGGGAAGCCGCCGCCGATGACCTTGCCCAGCGTGACGATGTCCGGCTCGACACCGTAATGCTGGAACGCGAACGCGGGCTGCACGCGCAGCCCCACCAGCACCTCGTCGAGCAGCAGCAGGGCGCCGTGTTCGCGGGTGATCTTTCGCAGGAACGCCACGAACTCGGGGCGCTGGTACAGCAGGCCGTTGTTGGCGGGGACGGATTCCATCGCCACGGCGGCAATCCTGTCGCCGTGCGCCTTGAACGCGGCCTCGACGGCCGCCTCGTTATCGAGGGGCACCACCAGCGTGGTCGCCGCAATTTCCGCGGGAACGCCGGCCGAACTGGAGGTGCCCAGCGTGGCCAGTCCGCTGCCCGCGTTGACCAGCATCGAATCGAGGTGGCCGTGGTAGCAACCGTCAAACTTCAGGATGTAAGGCCGGTTCGTCACACCACGGGCGAGGCGTACAGCCGTCATGACGGCTTCCGTGCCGGAATTAACGAAACGCACCTTGTCGGCAAAACCGACCCGCTCCAGCACCTTGCGCGCAAGCAGTGTTTCGGAGCGGTGCGGGGTGCCGAAGGTCCAGCCGTCCACCAGCACCTTTTCGATGCTCTCACGCACGTAAGGATGGGCATGGCCCAGCACCAGCGGTCCCCAGGAGCAGCAGAAATCGAGGAACCTGTTTCCGTCCCAGTCTTCGAGATAAGCGCCTTCGCCGCGTTTGAACGTGATGGGCGTGCCGCCCACGGATTTAAACGCGCGCACGGGAGAGTTCACGCCGCCCGGCATGACCTCCAGGGCTTCCTTGAAATATCGTTCAGATTGCGTCGTCTCCATGTCTTCTCCCGTCTAGACCCAGTTTTCCGCATGCAGCTGGCGGGTAAAGTAGCTCAGGATGATCTCGGCGCCGGCCCGCGTGATTGCGGTCAGCGACTCAAGCGCCACCGCCTGCAAATCCGCCGCGCCGGCCTTGGCCGCGAACGCGATGGACGCGTATTCGCCGCTGACCTGGTAGGCGGCCAGCGGCTGGGTGACCCGGTGTTTCAGTTCGGCAATGATATCCAGGTAGGGCAGCGCGGGCTTGACCATAATAATATCCGCCCCTTCGGCCGCATCCTGCAGCGCCTCCAGTATGGCTTCCCTGGCGTTGCGCACATCCATCTGGTGGCTCTTGCGGTCGCCGGAGGACGGGGCCGAGTGCGCCGCCTCGCGAAAGGGCCCGTAGAATGCGGAGGCGTACTTCACCGCGTAGCTCATGATCGGCGTGTTCTGCAGACCCGCGGCATCCAGCGCCTGACGAATCGCCCGCACGCGGCCGTCCATCATGTCCGAAGGGGCGATCATGTCCGCACCGGCCCGGGCATAGTCCACGGCCGCCCGCGCAAGGAGCGCGTTGGTCTCGTCGTTGAGGATTTCGCCGCCGGGCGTGACAAGACCGCAATGGCCGCTGCTCGTGTAGGCGCAGAGGCACAGGTCGGGAACAACGTTGATGTCTTTTCCGAAAGCCTGCTTGAGTTCGCGCAGTGCGCGGCAGATGAGCGCATTGTCGCCGCCCACCCCCGAGGCGTTTTCATCCTTGGCCTCCGGAAGGCCAAACAGGATGTGGTTGCGAATGCCCAATTCCAGGTCTGAGCCAATCTGCTTCACCAGTTCATCCACGGAGTTGCGGACGATGCCGGGCAGCGTCTTTATTTCCTGCACCTGTCCCGTGCCTTCAACGACGAAATGCGGCTGGATGAGCTTTTGTTTCTTGATCGCGGTTTCCGCCACCAGGTCGCGCAGGATTGGCGTCATTCGAAGGCGTCTGGGGCGAATCGTCGGAAACTCTTGCATGTCAGCATCCCTCTGGTTGGGGTGAATTATTCAGAATTAACGTTACGGTGTCCAGCAGGCCTTCCCGGCATGCCTGCGCGGCGATCACCGTGTTCGCATGGCCTGCCGCAACCAGCGCCGCCGCCGTGGTCGGTCCGATGGCAATGGCAGTCGCCCTTTCGGGTATCGGGTGGAGCCGTGTAAAGTGCTTCACCCCCGAAGGACTCATGAAAACAAACAGGTCCGAATCACGGAACCGCAATGCCTGCACCGCGTCCGCGTCAAGCGGTTCGGTTCGGTAGAGCACCAGCGGCGTGACGGCAATCCCCGCGCCCGCGAGCCGTTCCACAAGGTCGCTGCCCATTGTTTCCGGGCGCGGCAGCAGTACGGACGGGTGTTCCCGGCCGTGCCGGGCGATGAACTCATCCGCCAGTGCCGCTCCCGTGTGTGCTTTGGAGACAAGGCTGACCGCATATCCCGTCCGCCTCACAAAGTCGGCCGTGTTTGGGCCGACACAGGCAATGCGGGGCACAAAACCGCCTGGGGACGGGGCCAGGTGCCCCAGGAAGATCGAAGCGGCGTTGGCGCTTGTGAAGAAAACCCAGTCAAATTCGTGCAGTCTGGAACAGATGCCGTCAAGTTCTTCGCAATGGAAGATTTCGACAATCCTGCTGACCGGTACCGCGTGAAACTCCACCGGCAATCCGGCCAGGGCCTGCTCCGTTTCGGCGGCGCCGTTTGCAATGGCGGCTGTGAAGAGCCTTCTGCGCATGTTCAGCCCTTTGGGGCTGTTGTTAGCGCGTGTATGACGCGCTGCGCGGCCTCTTCGGGCGTGCCGCCCGCGGCCTCCGCGCGCACATAGGACGGTGCGTCGTGCAACTGCCAGTCATCGGGGCCAAGGATGGCCCGGACGTGCAGTTCCGCGCCCTGCCGCTGCGCATGAATGCCCAGCGGCATGCCGCACCCGCCGCCCAGAAGTTCCAATGCGCGGCGCTCTGCGTCCACCTCGTCGGCAGTGGCCGCGTCGTGAAGTGTCTTCAACAATTCCAGCAGTTCTGCGTCGTCCGCGCGGGTTTGCAGTGCCAGCGCGCCCTGTCCCGGCGCGGGAAGCATGTCTTCAAAGGGCAGCACCACGACCCGGTATCCCTCCGGTTCGATGCTGAGCCGGCGGTAGCCCGCCGCTGCGAGGAGTATGGCGTCGTATTGCCCGGAAACGAGCTTGGCAATGCGTGTGGGCACGTTGCCGCGAAGTTCCCTGACAGCCGCGCCGGGCTGCATGGCCATGATCTGAAGCGCCCGCCTCTTGGAACTGGTGCCTACGCCGGCGTTGGGCGGCAACAGCCGGGGGCTGGCCTCGTTCACCACCCCATCACGGACGAGCAGCAGATCATTGGCCTTTTCTCGCGGCGGAATGGCCGCAATGGTCAGGCCCTTGGGACTTTCCGTGGGGAGGTCCTTCAGGCTGTGAACGGCCAGGTCAATGCGCCCCTCCAGGAGGGCCTCCTCCAGTTCTTTGGTGAAGAAGCCCTTTCCTTCCACCATGTGCAGCGGCACATCCTGGATACGGTCCCCTTCGGTCTTGATGATGATGATATCGACCGGTACGCCCGCGATGCGCGCGACCATGTCGGCAACCATGCCCGTCTGTGTGCGGGCCAGATCGCTGCCCCGTGTTCCAATAACTACGGTGTTTCTTTTCATCGGTGGGCGACCCGTTCCACGCCCACGCCGTCGAGATAGGAGGTTACCGCCTTTGTGCAGCAGTTTCGGGCAATCTGCTTGATGCCTTCGCCATGCACCACGGCCCAGCGCTTTGCCAGCACCCGAACCCACTCGTACAGGGTTTCCTTTTCATCGAATTCGAGGTGTGTCAGTTCCTTTTCGAACAGCTTGTTCAGCAGTTCCAGCCCTTCGCGTTCGTAGCGGGCCCGTATGGCGCCAATGGCGGGGTTGATATTGCGCACCTTCCAGCGGTCA
>CAZOMH010000106.1:4139-10164 GCA_964580415.1 uncultured Nitrospirales bacterium | reverse complement strand
GGCAGGTGCCTGTGGCCGTATGGGTCGCCGCATTCTGGAGATGGCCGCTGCCGCGGAGGATGTTGAAATTGGCGGCGGATTTGACCTTGCAGACAATGCGGGCGCGGAGGTCGTCGCCGGGTTGGAGTGTGGAAAGCCGGTCCGTTTGACCGTCGGCGGCGATGTTTCCTCTGAACTGGCCAATTCGGATGTGCTGATTGATTTCACGGCCCCTTCGGCGTGTGTCGAAAATGCGCGGGCTGCGGCATTGGCCGGGGTGCCCGTAGTTATCGGCACCACCGGGCTTGCGGAAGCGCAGGTGGCCGAATTGAGGCGTTTTTCCGAACAGGTGGCCGTGGTGCATGCGCCGAATATGAGTATCGGGGTCAATCTGTTGTTCAAGTTGACCAGCGAGGTGGCCGCCATTCTTGGTCCGGACTATAACGTGGAAATCATGGAAGTCCACCATAACCAGAAAAAGGACAGCCCCAGCGGTACGGCCGTGCGTCTGGCCGAGCGCGCCGCCGAGGCACTCGGATGGGACTACGCAAAGGACACCGTCCATGGGCGCGAAGGCATTGTGGGTGCGCGGCCGCAGCGCCAAATCGGCATGCATGCCGTCCGGGGCGGGGATGTTGTTGGCGAACACACGGTATGTTTCATCGGACAGGGGGAGAGGATTGAACTGGTCCACAAAGCGCACAACCGGGACAATTTTGCGCGGGGTTCGCTGGTGGCTGCCCGTTTCGCCGTGAAAGCGAAACCCGGGCTCTATGACATGCAGGACGTTTTGGGCCTGAAATAGACGTACTGCGCAAACCTTGTGTCGCTTGGGTTTGCGCGTTCCGGCAGGGGTGTGATAGAGTGTCCCATCCCGGTAGGGTTGTCCCCTCCGGGGGGCGCAGTTCGGGGATGTATCCCGTTGCGCCAATGGGAGTTATTCCCTTCACGGAGTACATAACCGTCCATCAGGAGGTTGCTGCGCTATGCAGGAATTGATGCGCAAACACCGGCGCGTGATACTTGTATTTATTGTTGTCGTCATCGGTATTCCCTTCATATTCTTTTTCGGAATGCCGTCAATAAAGAACGACGCCCGGGTGGGGCAGGCAAATGTCGCGTCCGTGGGCGGCATTCCGGTTACAGAGGCGCAATATCGCCAGGCCCTGGACCGGATGGCTCAAATGATGGCGCAGAACAGCCCGAATCGGCCCACCTACAAAGAAATGGTCACTTCCGGCATGACCGAGAATGTGCTGAAGCAACTCGTTGATTCTGCACTGATCAGTCTTCAGGAAAAGAGCCGTCCGCTCACCGTAGATACCAAGGTGCTTGAAAAGCAGATTCGTGAATGGAAAGAATTTAAAGACGAGAACGGCAATTTTAACGCTGCCATGTACAACGAGTGGGTTCGCGAGACAAAGGATTGGGACACGCTTTACGCCAGTATGCGTGACAGCATCAACCGTCAGATATATATGAACGCGATGCTATCCATTGGCAACCGGGTTTCTGACCGCGAAATCGACAAGGAACTTGAAGCCGACGGCACAAAAATGTCCATCAAATACGCCCGGATTGACCTTCCGGTAACCCCGACGGACGAGGAAATCCAGAAGCAGTTCGACGAGAACAAGGAACAGTATCGCCGTCCGCCGACGAATACGGCCGATTTCGTTGCCGTTTCCCTCACGCCGGACGTGCCGCAAAAGGCCCTTGACGCTGTCAAGGAAGCGCGCGAGGGTGCTGATTTCGCCGAACTCGTCAAGAAATACTCGGACCTGACAGCCCCCGGCTCGGATGATCTTGGGTGGAAACCGGTTGACGCAAATCCGGCCCCGCAACTGGCGGCGTTGTTCGCGTTGTCTGTTGGACAGGTGAGTGATCCCGTTTCCGGGCCGACAGGCTACATCATTTACAAACTGGAAGAGGAACGCACCAATCCGGACACGAATGCCCGCGAAATCCATGGGAGGCAGATTGTCGTCAATGCGGCGCTTTCCGAAGAGGAACGGGCCGCCCGGCAGGCGAAGGCGGAATTGATTTCGGCCAAGGCCAAACAGTCGGATATCGCCACCGCCGCGCAGGAGAACGGGTTGACCGTGCTTCGTGCCGCAAGTTTCTCCAGCGCCAGCACTGAAATCGAGAACGTGCCCCGTCAGGACGTTCCGCTCTTCCGGTCGGCCATCGGCTCCCAGAAAGACGCGGACGTTTTCAAGCCGGTGCGCGGTCGCGCCAACATCTACGTGGGCAAGGTAGTGGAGTCTGTCCCCGGTGAAATCCCCCCGCTGGATGAGGTGAAGACGCAGGTTTCCAACGATGTTGTCAACAAGACCAAACGGTCCGACGAATACAAGAAGAAGATGACCGACCTGACAGACAAGATCAAGGCGGAGGCGAAGTCGATTGACGAGATTCCGGCCAAGTTCCCCGATCTGAAAGTGGAAGTCAAGCAGACCGAAAAGCCCTTCAGCCGCAAAGACATGCTGTACCAGCAGCAGATTTATCTCAGTTCGACGGATATTTACGAGCGGTTGGGCAAGTCTGAACCCGGCACGATGGCCGGCCCGGTGCAGGGCATGCTGGGTGATCAGTGGTTCGTTCAGTTGGTGGAACGCACCTCACCAGGCGATGAGGACAAGGCAAAGTGGCCCGACGAGAGGAAAAAGCTCCGTGAGCAAATGGCGCAGCGCGGTTCCTATGAAGTGATGGCGGACTTTACCCAAGACCTGCGCGAGCGCATGCTGGACAAGGTCTCGGTCCGTCGCAACGAGGATACCATTGACCGCATTCTGGGGCAGGGCAAATACGCGCCGAAGGATGAAAAGGAAGAAGCCGCTCCCCAAGGCGACCAGAAGAGCGCGCCGGTGTCTGCTCCGGCAGCGGCACCCGCAGCCCCGGCAAAATGATTCCGGTCCGCCGTTGGTGTGGTAATTGCCTGCGGCGGCAAAGGAGACTGCGAGCATGGAGAAGGTGTTGATCATCGGTTCCGGTCCTGCCGGATACACTGCGGCCCTCTATTGCGGGCGGGCGAATTTGAGCCCGCTGTGCCTTGAGGGCGAGTTGAGCAGGGATATTCTGCCGGGCGGTCAACTCATGACGACCACCGAGGTGGAGAATTTTCCCGGTTATCCCGAAGGAATTTCGGGACCGGCCATGATGGAAGACTTCAAGCGGCAGGCGGAGAAGTTCGGTGCGCGCTTCGAATACAGAACCGCAACGGCGGTGGATTTCTCGGGGGAAGTTCTCAAGGTATATTCCGGAGAGGATGTCTACGAGTCCCAGGCGGTAATCATAGCCACGGGCGCGAGCGCAAAATATCTTGGTGTTCCCGGAGAAGAGGTTTTCCTGAACCGTGGTGTGTCTGCCTGCGCCACCTGCGACGGCGCGCTGCCGCGGTTCCGCAACCGCCCGGTCGTTGTGCTGGGCGGGGGGGACACGGCCATGGAAGAAGCGCTCTTCCTGACAAAATTCGCCAGCCGCGTGCATATTGTACATCGGCGGGACAAGTTTCGCGCAAGCCCCATCATGGCGGAGCGCGCCGTCAATCATTCGAAGATTGCGGTCGAGTGGAATACCGTCGTGCAGGAAATCGTTGGTACGGATGCTGGCGGAGTCACCGGGGTTGTTTTGCAGGACGTTCATACCCGCGAGACGCGCGACTTGGCCTGCGCGGGGTATTTTGCCGCCATAGGGCACAGGCCGAACACAGCCCCCTTCGTTGGAGTCCTTGATTTGGACGAAACGGGCTACATTATCGCCCGTCCGGACAGCACGTACACAAAGATTCCCGGCGTTTTTGCCTGCGGCGACGTCAAAGACACGACCTACCGGCAGGCCATTACGGCCGCCGGAAGCGGATGTATGGCGGCCATCGACGCCACCCGCTGGCTGGAAGCTCGGGAGGCGTGAGGCGGCCCGCCGCACCCGGCGGGCGGCTGGCGCGCAAGGGAGGCCGATATGGGACTATTTTCTTCAAGGTTGAGTCCGGGGCAGATGGCTCCGCTGTGCAGGCAGCTTGCCACTTCCTATGACGCCGGCATACCCGTGCTGCAAAGTCTTGAACTGGTTGGCCGGGGTGCGCCTTCCCGCAAAGTAAGACTCATGCTGCGGCGCATGCACACCGCCATCCGAAACGGTGCCACCCTTTCCGACGCGGCCCGTGCAGAAAGCGATCTGCTCCCCGAATTTTTCGTGGAAGTGCTTGCCGCGGGCGAGGTCGGCGGACGGCTTGATGTCATGCTTCAGGACCTCGCCAGATACTACGAAGACGAACAGGTGATGAGACGGTCAATCATCTCCTCCATGGTCTATCCCGCCTTCCAACTGGCTGCGGCGTGGTTTCTGGGCAGTTTTGCGCTTGGCATAGTGACCCGCATGCATGAACGGGGATTTTCCATAGGCTTGTACTTCAAGCAATACGCGCTCTTTCAGGCCGCTTCCATGTTCACGCTCTTTGTGCTGTTTTGGGTGATGGTCGCGCTTGCACGGGTGGGCGTTTTTCAGTATGTTACCGGATTCATCAAAGATTACATATGGCCCATTCGTCCCATTACCCGGCGTTATGCGCTGGCGCGGTTCTTTCGTGGCATGGCCCTGCTCATCGGGGCGGGGCTGAATATGACAGAGTGTATGAAACGGTCCGCCGCGCTGACAATGAACCCGCTCATGGAGCGCGACCTGCTGAAGGGGTTGCCCGTCGTTATGAACGGCGGGTCGCTGGTGGAAGCTTTCGAAAAGAGCCGGACTTTGAGCGATGTCGGCCGCCAGATGCTGCTTGTCGGTGAGCAGAGCGGCAATCTGGAGGCTTCTCTGCAAAAGGTGGCCGACTGGCATTTTGACGAAGCGCGGGCGGCGACGCGGGTCGCTTTGACCGTTATGGGTGTGCTTATTCTGTTGATTTTGGCCGCCCTCGTTGGGTTTATCCTGGTAATGTTCTATTCGCGCCTGTACAGCGGCATATTGCCCGAGTGACAGGCTTTTTCCGGGAGTCAGACATGGTAGTGGAAAATATGGACGCGGATCGCAATTCAAAAGAAGAACCCAAAGACCGGACCCGTCTGCTGTGGGCCTGCGTCGCGGTGGTGCTGGCGCTCATGATCGGGGCGCTCTGGTTCAGCCAGAAACCGAAATCGAACGTTTCCAGAGTGCGCGCCAAGCACATTCTCATCCGCTACAATAAAAGCGACGCCGCGGACAGGAACCGGGCGCTCCAGACGCTCTCGTCTATTCGCGAGCGGATTCTGAAGGGCGAGAAGTTTGACGCCCTTGCCACGGAATATTCGGAAGATACCATGAGCGCCAGGCGCGGCGGTGACCTGGGATGGGCTCCGCGGGGTACTTACGCTCCGGAATTCGATCTGTACTGCTGGAGCGCCGACGTCGGCAAGCTGAGCGACATCATCAGCACGGAACACGGTTTTCACCTCATTGTCGTTACCGACCGCGTCATTTCTGACATAGAAAAATACGAATCCGATCTGGACCAGCGCACCCGGGAAAAACAAAAGCAGGGCAGCGCCGCCGTCAAGTAGGGTGAAGTTTCGCAAAGCGAAACGTTATGCACCGGGGTCGCTGGAATTCGCCTGGAGCGGTGATGAGTGCGCCGGGGTGGTTCCGATGCGCACGCGGTCCGTTTTCCCCCTCGTTCCCGCTTTCTGCTATACTTCCACCGCCCGGTGCCGTTTGGACCGGGCGTTCCCTTTTTCTCCAAGAGACACATGCAGGCGGGAGACCTATAATGGAATTTCCGAAGAACTTCGAACCCTCCGAAATTGAAACGCGCCGACAGGCCGAGTGGGCGGGCAGCGGCATTTACAAGTGGGACCCCTCGCGGAGCCGCGGAGAAACCTTTGTGGTTGACACGCCGCCGCCGACGGTGAGCGGCTCGCTCCATGTGGGCCACCTTTTCAGCTATTCGCACCAGGATTTTATCGTGCGCTACCAGCGGATGCGGGGCAAGAACATTTTCTTCCCCATAGGCTGGGACGACAACGGTCTGCCCACCGAGCGGCGCGTGCAGAACATGTACAACGTGAAGTGCGAC
>CAZOMH010000106.1:0-4129 GCA_964580415.1 uncultured Nitrospirales bacterium | reverse complement strand
CATTTGCACTATACGCCCGGATATCAGCGCGCGCGCGGTCTCAAGGGCGCGCCCGAGGTCATCGGCCGGAAGAACTTTATCGAACTGTGCGAAGTGGTGACAAAGGAAGACGAGGCGGCATTCCGGCATCTGTGGACACGGCTCGGGCTGAGTTACGACTGGGAGCAGGAATATGCGACGATTGACGCGCACTGCCGCCGCACCTCCCAGGCGAGTTTTCTGGACCTGCTCCGGAAGAATGAGGCCTACCAGGACAACCGTCCCGTCATGTGGGACATCGACTTTCAGACGGCTATCGCCCAGGCAGAAGTGGTCGACAAGGAAGTTCCCAGTGCCTATCATCACCTGCGCTTCGGTATTGAAGGTTCCGGGGCGTGCCTGGTGATTGCCACCACCCGTCCGGAATTGCTCGCCGCCTGCGTGGCTGTCGTGGTGCATCCGGAAGATGCCCGTTACACGCAATATGTCGGCAAGAACGCAGTGACGCCTCTTTTCAAGGCTCCGGTGCCCATTCTTGCCGATGAGAAGGCCGACCCCGAAAAGGGCACCGGTGTGGTCATGGTTTGCACCTTTGGCGACCAGACCGACGTGGAGTGGTGGCGCGACTTCAAGCTGCCCATGCGGCAAATCCTGGGTGGTGACGGGCGCCTGCGCCCCGTCACCTTCGGTCCCAAGGGCGGCGCCACCGGTTTCGACAGTCTTGACCCGGACGCGGCCAACGCGGTCTATGCGCAGTTGCAGGGACTGAACACAAAGAAGGCTCAGGCCGCCATTGTCGAAATCGCGGAGACGTCGGAAGGCGTCATCGACAGCCCGAAGAAAGAAATTGTCCATGCGGTGAAGTATTTTGAAAAGGGTGACCGGCCGCTCGAGCTGATTCCCGCCCGCCAGTGGTATGTGAAAATCATCGACAAGAAAGAGGCGCTGCTGAGGCAGGGTCGAAAGATTCAGTGGTATCCGGAGTTTATGCATAAGCGCTATGAACACTGGGTCGAAGGGCTGAATTCGGATTGGTGCCTGAGCCGGCAGCGCTTCTTTGGCGTGCCCATTCCGGTATGGTACAAGGTGGACGCGCAGGGGCTGACGCGCTACGACCAGATTATTGTTCCTTCAGCGGACACGCTCCCCATCGACCCGCTCGACGATGTGCCGCCGGGATACAGCGAGGAGCAGCGCAACCAGCCGGGCGGTTTCACGGGTGATCCCGACGTTCTGGACACCTGGGCAACCAGTTCGCTGACGCCGCAGATTGCCAGCCGCTGGATAGAAGACCCCGAACGGCACAAGAAACTGTTTCCCATGGATATGCGTCCGCAGAGCCACGAAATCATCCGCACTTGGGCGTTCTACACGATTGTGAAGGCCTATCTTCACGAGGATGAGATTCCGTGGCGCAATGTCGTTATCAGCGGCTGGATTCTCGATCCCGACCGCAAGAAGATGGCGAAGAGCGTGGGCAATG
This sequence comes from uncultured Nitrospirales bacterium, assembly GCA_964580415.1. Taxonomy (GTDB): domain Bacteria; phylum Hydrogenedentota; class Hydrogenedentia; order Hydrogenedentales; family CAITNO01; genus CAITNO01. Next base: position 2,667 of record CAZOMH010000106.1, on the reverse strand, counting down.
TGATTACCCCGGAGCCGCTTATCGATCAGTACGGCACCGACAGCGTGCGTTATTGGGCGGCCCGTGCCCGTTTGGGCGTTGACACCGCCTATGACGAACAGGTCTTCAAGGTTGGCCGCAAGCTGTGTACCAAGCTCTTCAATGCCAGCAAGTTCGCCATTGGCCGTTTTGCCGACGTGGACGCCGCGGAACTGGGGCCGGAGAAGATTACCGCCGAAGTGGACCGCGCAGCCGTTGCCGAACTGCGCCCGTTGCTTGAGCGCGCCACATCCGCGTTTGACGAGTTTGACTATGCGCAGGCGCTGGGAACGATCGAGGACTTCTTCTGGCGGGTGTTCTGCGACAACTATCTTGAGATAGCCAAACCGCGAACCTATGAAGACGCGTTGACACCGGAACGGCTTTCCGCCTGTGCGACATTGCGGTTGCTTCACCGCTGCATTGTGCGGTTGTTGGCCCCCTTTGTTCCGTATATCGCCGAAGAGGTATGGCAGTGGGCATACGCGGGCGACGCCGATATGAAGCGGTCGGTCCACGTCAGTCCATGGCCTTCTGTTGCCGAGCTGGCGGGCATTCCCGCGCCCGGTGCCGACGGACTGTGGAACACGACGGTGGAGGTCGTTGACCTGCTTCGGAAGGCGAAGGCTGACGCGAACAAGAGTCTGGCTGCCCCGTTGCAGCATGCGACGATCATGGTGAAGGCGGGGGCCGTGCCTGCGCTTGAAACCGCACTGGACGATATCAAGAAAATGCTTCGCGTGGAAAATGCCGTCATATGTCCCGCACAGGATGAGAGCGTTGCTTCGTCGGTGCAGGTGGTCTTCGAAGAAGTTATTAACCAGGGCTGATTAAATTGAATTGTCCAAGGGGTCGCGGACTGCAAGTCCGCGGCCCTTTTCGCAGGTTGACCGTTTGTCCCGTAGGTGTGCGTGCTGGCGGTTATTGTACATGGGTTTTGGGACGCTCACGGTTGGCCTTTGGAAAACCCCAAGCCGAAATAGTGCGTATTGTGGGCACAGGGATAATAATGACGGAGATTGCAAAGAAATTATGGCCGGGAATTGGCCACCGTCTGTCGAATAGAGGAATTAGGACGGAATTAGTATTGCACATTTTTGACTCTGCCAGTAGAATGATAGCGGTGCGAGACAGAGCAAGCGTGCGATAGGTAATGAGATTTCCCTTCGGGGAAGGGAATCACATGGTACAAAACGTGAGGCGTAGTGTAGACCGCAAGGGAGATGTAGTCATGCATATCATTTCAAGAGTCCTGAAGGCAGTTGTGTTTCTGGTGGTTGCTCTGGCCGGAATGACGGTTGCTTTTGCAGCCGTGCCCTCGGACCAGGCACCCGCACCGGCGAATTTGCCCACTGGGGTCTCCGCCGACTGGTGGAGCACGGTGCAGCAGTCAATTGCCGGGCAGGAGTACAATATCAGCCGACGGGAAGAGGGGGGAGCGGTTGCTCAGGGTCCTGTCTGGCAGGCCCCCAATAGGGAGCAGGACCTGCGCACGTACTTTACCGAGAATGGACCGCGGGTGGTCCGCCGCACCGGCAAGCAGCCCGAATGGGTCTGGGGATTGGAATTGCTTTCCGTGAACGGACAGTCCGCCCCCGCCGTGGAACAGAGCGGGGCCGAGGCGAATCGTTTCGAATACGTTCGGGCGAACGGCGTAACGGAATGGTATGTGAATGATCCCAAGGGGCTTGAACAGGGCTTTACGCTGGGCGAACGTTCAGCGGCGGGGAATTTGGCGGTTCTGGACCTGGGTGTGCGCGGCGATCTTCGCGCCGGCATGATGCCGGGCGGAGATGCCGTCGAGTTTCTGAGCAGTTCGGGTGTCGGTATCGTTCACTTTGGTGAACTCAAAGCGTGGGACGCCTCCGGGAAGCAGTTGGACGGCTGCATGGAAATGGCGGAATCCGACACGCTGCGCATTTCCGTCGATACAACCGGTGCCGTGTATCCAATCACCATAGACCCCCTTGCAACCGCGGCGGGTTGGTCTGCCGACGGTCTTCAGGACACAGCCGCTTTTGGGTACAGTGTGGCGACCGCCGGTGACGTCAACAACGACGGTTTTTCCGATGTTATCGTGGGCGCGCCGCAGTATGACGGCGCGCAGGTGGATGGCGGCGCGGCATTCGTTTATCTCGGCTCGGCGTCCGGCCTTGCCTCCTCTGCGGCATGGACGGTGCAGGGAACACAGGCGGGCGAGCTGTACGGTTGCTCCGTGGCCACGGCCGGTGACATTACCGGCGACGGCTACAGCGACATCATTGTGGGCGCCTCGAGTTATGATGTGGACAGCGACACGGTGAGCGAAGGGCGCGCCTTTGTTTATTATGGTTCTGCCGCCGGCCCCGCCTTGGCGGCGAATTGGACGGGCGACGGAACCATGGACTTCGAGTCCTACGGCTGTTCCGTGGCCACCGCCGGCGATGTGAACGGCGACGGTTTTTCGGACATTATCGTCGGCGCAAAGAACTATACAAACGGCGAGACAAACGAGGGCCGGGCATACGCCTACTACGGATCGGCGGCAGGGTTGCCGACGACTCCCAGTTGGACCTACGAGAGCAACAAAGCCGGCGCGCAGTCGGGCGCGGTGGTGGCGACGGCGGGGGATGTGAACGGCGACGGCTACAGCGACGTGCTGGTGACCGC
>CAZOMH010000105.1:0-10247 GCA_964580415.1 uncultured Nitrospirales bacterium | reverse complement strand
GATTTGACACAGTCGGCGCATTCTTCTTCGCGAACACGCTCTTCTTCTTCGCCAGTCCGTCCTTGACTCATTTTTCGTTTGTATGATAGGCTTCACGCTGCCCTTGGGACTGCAAACAACCGTGTTTGCCCGCGCTGACGGAACCGTGGCGGTGTTCTTCATCAGACATCCGCCCCGCGCGGGCGGATGTCCCCGGGGTGTGTGTTGTTTTTTTCAGCCGGTGGGACCCCGGCGATGACGGTTGGGTCCCGCGCGACGGGATATCGGCGAACTCGGTCAGGTCCGAGAGGAAGCAGCCGTAGTCGAACCATCCCGTGTGTGCGGGGTTGCTTGACTTGAGTCGGGGCCCCCCGGTTGTCCTGAATGCACCCGCCTCAGGCGGATGCATGGCGCTTGTTCATTGCTCTGCACAGGCCGGGAAACTCCGGCGCGAGGCGGGATGGCGGACAAAAATTATACCGTTCTGGCGCGCAAGTGGCGCCCGCAGCTTTTCGACGAGGTGGTGGGCCAGGAACACATTACCCGGACGCTGAAGAACGCCATTGCATCGGGCCGCATCCACCACGCCTTCCTCTTCATCGGTTCGCGCGGCATCGGCAAGACGACCACGGCCCGCATCCTGGCGAAGGCGCTCAACTGCCAGCGCGCGGATGCGCCCACGACCGCCCCCTGCGGCGAATGCGACAACTGCGTCTCGATTACGGCGGGCAACAACATCGATGTCATCGAAATTGACGGCGCCTCAAACAACGGTGTGGACGACATTCGTGAAATCCGCGACAACGTGCGGATGGTGCCGACCAGCGGCCGCTACAAGGTGTACATCATCGACGAGGTGCATCAGTTGTCGACGGGCGCGTTCAACGCGCTGCTCAAGACGCTGGAAGAGCCGCCCGCGCACGCCATCTTTATTCTGGCCACCACGGAAGCCCACAAGATTCCCGCGACCATCGTGTCGCGCTGCCAGCGCTATGACTTCCGCCGGGTGACCATCGGCGACATTGTGGTGCTGCTGCGCGGCATTCTGGACCGCGAGGGCATGCGCGCCACCGACGAGGCGCTTTACGCCATTGCCCGCGCCGCCGAAGGCGGCGTGCGCGACGCGGAAAGCGTGCTGGACGAGCTGATCACGTACTGCGACGGGGAGATCACGTTCCAGGCGGTGTTTGAAGTGCTGGGCCTTGTGGACTGGCGCGTGCTGCACGGTTTGTGCGACGCGATGGCGGCGGGCGATGTGACCCGGCAACTCCTCCTTGTCGAGGAAGTGGTGGCCGCAGGCAAGGACCTGTCCCAGTTTGTCGAAGAAATCCTGCGCTACTTCCGCAACCTGCTGGTGTGCAAGGCGGGCGCGGACGCCGAACTGCTGCGGCTGCCCCCCGAGGAAATCGCCGAGATGCAGGGGCGCGCAAACCGCTTCATGACGGTCAAGCTCATCCGCCTTGTGGAACAGTTTGCCATGCTGACCAACGGGTACGACTCGCAGCTTGCCCAGCGCACCGCGCTGGAGGCGCTGCTGATCAAGCTGGCCAAGGTCGATGTCGAGGTTTCCCTCGACAGCATCATGGAGAAACTCATCCTGCTCGGCGCCGGCGGTATTGTTCCGGGTGCCGCAGCCAATGTCCCCGCACCGGTGCCGCGGCCCGGTCCAAACCCTCCTGAGGCCGGGCCGGCCGAACCTGCGTCAACGGTCCCGGCATCTCCCAGACGCGCCGAGCCCGTCACGCCCCGCCCCCGGGCGGCAGCCCCGGTTACGGAAGCCCCTGTGCCGCCCGCAGCCGCCGAACCTGCCGTTGCAGCCGCGACAACCGCCGAAGAAGAACGCGCCAAAATGGCCGATCTGCTGCGCGAAAACCCGGGGGTGGCCGCTGTCCTGGAAGTGTTCCGCGGCACCATCGTGCCCCCGCCCGAAGCGGCTCCCGCACAGGCGGGGCCGGAAGCGCCCGCGGACATGCGTCCGCCCGACGCTGAAACTGCGCTGTATGACGCGGACGCGGACGAATCCGACGCGCCCATGGAGTAATTTTCCGGGCAACCGGAACAGGCGGGGGATGGCTGGAGGGGCGGTACGGTCAGGATTTCTTGCCGAAACCGAACAGCCAACTTTTCTTGGCCGTCTTTTCTTCGGAATCACTGTCGGTGGCCGGCACCGCAAGGGGGATATCATCTTCATCGTCCGAGGCGGCCAAGGGCGCGGTCACCGGCATGGCCGCCGGTGTGACTGGCGGCGCGGGCATTGTGAGCGGCGGGGTCTTGGCCGATTCAAGATCAGAAAGCAAATCCACCGACGGCATTTCGGGTTCGGAAGCGGCCTTCTCAATGCGCGCCTTGATGACACGCGCCTTGGGGTGGTCGTGCTCTGCGATCAGCCGGTCGCACAGATCAACCGCCTCGTCTGTCCTGCCGAGCATTTCGAAACACACGGCCATCGCATAGAGCACGTTTTTGGTGTCCGGCCGCTCGGTGTCGATTTCCTGCAGGAAGTGCAGCGACTCTTCGTAACGGCCCACCCGGATAAGCTGGATGGCCTGACGATACTGAAGATACAACTCGTTATTCTTCACGGGACGATACTCCTTGCCCCCGCAAACCAGGACAATTATATCTGAAAAGGATGCACCAACCCAATATGAAGCATTGGACCAGCGGCCGCTTTTATCGGTTTCGCACTTTTTCCACCAGTCGTGGAAGACTCTTTCCCGCCGGACCCTGCAGGAAGGCATCGGTGATGGTCCGGGTAAACTGGGTGGGCTCGGTATTGCATTCGACAATGAATGCGCCGTTTTCCTTGGCAATATAGGGCAGGCCCGCGGCGGGATAGACCGTGGCAGAGGTGCCGACAATGATCATGACGCCGCAGTTTCGGGCAAGCGAATCGGCCAGGTGAAGGGCATTCTGCGGGATAAGTTCGCCGAACAGCACCACGTCCGGCTTCATGTAGCCGCCGCACTCGCAGCGGGGCGCGCCGTGCGACCGGTAGCCAAGGTCGATGGGGCGACGCCGGTGGCAGGCCGGACAGTAGAGGGTGTCGGCGCGGCCGTGATACTCGATAACGGACGTGCTGCCCGCCTCATGGTGCAGCGCGTCAATATTCTGGGTTACCACCGCGCCGAGCCGTCCCATTTTTTCCAATTCGGCCAGGGCAAGGTGCGCCGGATTGGGCCGGACATGCCGCAACGATTCGGCCAGTTCATACCACATTTCCCAGACCTTGTCCGGATTGTCGTAGAAGGCCTCAATCGTGGCGTACTCTTGCGGGGGATATTTGGACCACAGTCCGCCCGCGCTGCGGAAATCGGGGATGCCGCTTTCGACCGATATGCCCGCGCCGGTCACGGAAACAACGCCGCCGGCACCAAGTATGGCCGCCGAAGCGGCGTCATAGGCCTCGTCTCCAGTCTTGAATCCGCCGGATTTGGAGTGCTGCTCCATGACGGTCGGCTGTCTTATGCCGGCCGGATCATGTCGAGGCCGCCCATATAGGATCGCAACGCCTCGGGTATTACGACTGTTCCGTCGGCGCGCTGCCCGTTTTCCAGCACCGCGACAGCCGTGCGGCCAACCGCCAGCCCGGACCCGTTGAGCGTGTGGACGTATTCAGGCTTCTTGTCGCGGCGGAACCGGATGTTTGCGCGGCGCGCCTGAAAATCAAGGAAATTGGAGCAGGAGCTAATCTCGCGGTAGGCATTCTGTCCGGGCAGCCAGACCTCCAAGTCGTAGGTTTTGGCGGACGAAAAGCCGAGGTCCCCCGCGCAAAGTGTGACCACGCGGTAAGGCAGGCCCAGGCGCTGGAGAATCGTTTCGGCGTTGCGCGTCAGCTTTTCCAGTTCATCCCAGGAATCCTCGGGCTTGGTGAATTTGACCATCTCCACCTTGTTGAACTGGTGCTGGCGGATCATGCCGCGCGTGTCCTTGCCATAGGAACCGGCCTCGCTGCGGAAACAGGGCGTGTAGGCCGTGTACATGACGGGCAACGAACCGGCGTCGAGGATTTCATCGCGGTGGATGTTCGTCACCGGCACCTCGGCTGTCGGAATAAGCCAATAATCCGTGTCCTGCACCTTGAACAGGTCGGCGGAGAACTTGGGAAGCTGTCCCGTGCCGCGCATGGAGTCCGAATTGACCATAAGCGGCGGAAACACCTCGGTATAGCCGTGCTCGCGGGTGTGGATGTCGAGCATGAAGCCGGTGAGCGCGCGCTCGAGCAGCGCCCCGGCGCCCTTCATGACGGTAAAACGCGCCCCGGCAATCTTGGCCGCGCGCTCGAAGTCCACAATACCGAGCGCCTCCGCAAGTTCCACATGGTCGCGGGGGGGGAAGTCGAATTTTGGTGTCTCGCCCCACACACGCTCCACACGGTTCTCGGAATCGTCGGCTCCGTCGGGCACGGATGCGTCGGGACAATTCGGCATGGTGAGCAGGAATTCCTGCAACTGCTCGTCGGCAACGCGGACCTGTTCTTCCAGCGAGGCGATTTGCGTCTTTACCGTGCGGAGGGCCTCAATCGCGTCGGCGGCGTCCTCCTTGGCGCGTTTCTTGGCCGCAATTTCCTCGCTGGCGCGGTTTTGCGCGGCGCGCAACTGTTCCAGCTCGAAGATCGCCGTCCGTCGGCGTCCGTCCACCTCAAACACGGGGTCGAGGTTCATCTTGGCGCGCCGCCGGGCCATGGCCCCGCGCACGCGTTCGGGTTCATTGCGAATCATCCGTATGTCAAACATGGCTCGGGTCCTGTCTTCGCTGGATCACCGGCTGCGCAGCAGGGCAAGCAGCCGGTCAAGCTCATCCAGATTGTAGTACTCAATTTCTATGCGTCCGCGGCCGTTGTCGCCGGAGCGCAACTGCACCTTGGTGCCCAGGCGGCGGCGCAGGTCATCCTCGATCTGGACCACGTTCGGGTCCTTTTCCGGGGCGGTCCTGGCGGCAGCCCCCCGTCCGGACTTGTCCGCGCGGGCCGCGGCAATCTGTTCCACCTGCCGCACTGAAAGCCCCTCGGCGACGATCTTGCGGGCGATGGCGGCCTGTTCCGAGGGGGAGGGCAGCGCCAGCAGCGCGCGCGCATGGCCCATGCCCAGAGAGCCGTCGGCCACCTGTTCCTGCACCACGTCGGGCAGTTGCAGCAGGCGCAGCATATTGGTCACGGTGGCCCGCTTCTTGCCCACCTCGTCGGCGAGCTGCTCCTGGGTCCAGCCAAATTCGGCGATCAGTTCGTGGTAGGCCAGGGCCACCTCGATGGCGTTCAGGTCCTCGCGCTGGATATTCTCGATAAGCCCCAGCCGGAGCATGTCGCGGTCGGAAATCTCCCGGCAGACCGCGGGAATCTCCCGCTTGTCGGCCAGGACACTCGCACGGCAGCGCCGCTCGCCGCTGACCAGTTCGTATTTGTCGCCCGCGCGGCGGACAATAATGGGCTCCTGCAGGCCGTCGCGTTTAATCGACTCCGCCAGTTCGGTCAACGCATCCTCGTCAAAATGGCGGCGCGGCTGCTTGGGATTGGGCAGCACCTCGGACGGGTCGATCAGCACCAGCACCGATCCGTCGGCCAGCGCCTGCGGGACGGCGGACGCCTCCGGGACCACAACTTCGGCCGGGGCCCCGGACGGCGCGGCGGAATGAAACGCGGGGCTGGCCCCGGAAAGCAGCGCGCCCAGCCCCCTGCCGAGCTTCTTCTTTTTCATGTCAGCCACGGGCGATCACCTCGCGCGCCAGGGCCATGTAGGCCTGCGCCCCGGCGGATTTGAGATCGTAATAGATAATGGGCTGCCCAAAACTGGGCGCCTCGCTAAGGCTCACATTTCGGGGAATGACCGTTTCGAAAACCTTTTCGCCCAGATGCCCCCGCACGTCCTCCACCACCTGCCTGGAAAGGTTCGTGTGCTGGTACATGGTCAGCGCCACGCCTTTCACCGCCAGGGACGGATTGAAATGGCCCCGCACCAGCACCACCGTGTTCAGCAGTTCGGCCAGTCCCTCGAGCGCATAATACTCGCACTGGAGCGTGATAATGACAGAATCGGCCGCGGTCAGGCTGTTCAGCGTCAGCAGTCCCAGCGACGGCGGACAGTCTATGAAGACGAAGTCGTAGGCCGCGCGCAGGGGGGCGAGCGCGTCGCGCAGGCGGTACTCGCGGCGTTCCGCCTCCACCAGTTCCACCTCGGCGCCGACCAGATCGCGCGTGGACGGCAGCAGCGCGAGATTTGCCATGGACGTCGGCATTACCGCCTCCACGGCGGGCGTGCCGTTCACCAGCGCGTCGTAAATGGTGTTCTCCGCGGCGGCTTTGTCCACACCCACGCCCTGCGAGGCGTTGCCCTGCGGATCAAGATCGACCAGCAGCACCCGTTTGTCCGCCGCGGCCAGGCACGCGGCAAGATTCACGGCGGTGGTGGTCTTTCCAACGCCGCCCTTCTGGTTGGCTATCGCGATAACATGGCTCATAAATGGTCCAATAATGATATTGTCCGGGGGATCACACACAGAATGCGTATGATACGGCGCTCCCGGAGGGCTTGTCAAAGGCCGGGTGACGCGGCGCGCCTCCGTCGCGCTGCTCCGGCGCCGGCCCGGTTCACCGGACGGATTCGTCCGTCAGCGCGATGCGGAGACACTTGAAATGCCTGTGGGCAAACAGGACCAGCCGCCAGCTTCCGTAGGCGAAGAAGGGCGCGGAATACACATCGGCGCTGTAATGCACGTGCTGAAGCGCGACACCGACGCCCACCAAAACCGTGCCGGCAAGAAAGAACCATTTCAGCCGCCGGGAATGGGCGGTCAGAAAGAGAAGGAACATCACGGCGGTGTGCCCGCTGAAAAAGAGGTCCTTCGTGATGAGCGTGCCCGTGCCGAAATAGATGGCGATGGGGTCCTCCAGGGGAATGATTGTCGGCAACGGTTCCAGCGGCAGCAGGAAGAGGGAAATCGTGCGAAAGACCATGAGCAGCGCTCCGGCCTGCAGTCCCATCAGGAGTTTTGGCGGGTTCAGCGCCAGCCAATACACCCCAACGGCCATGGAGAACCACAGCACGGCGAAAATGGGCCAGGTCAGGCACACGGGCCCCACTGCGCCCAGGATGGGATCATTGATGGCGGTGCCGGGCCGGGCCTGGACATAGTGCATCAGCCTAGTGCATATATACAGGGACAACGCAAGCGCCAGAACCGTCAGGATTCCCCCGCGCACAAAACGGGGTTGGCGAACGGCGGCGCGCCAGACAGCGCCCATTTTGGGCGGATTCGAGACAACCTCCAACGGCACAATGCCTCCTTTGCATGTTTCACGGCAACCCTGTCCAGGCAGAGAGTATAGCGCTGCCGCGCGCCGGCGCAAAATGCCCGTCATTACAAATCTGTAATCGAACCCCGCATCTGGCAGTTATTTTCCACTGCTAGACTTTCCCCGTTGGACAGACATTCCGAAGACGAGCCTGGACTCGATGAGAATTCCGGTTTGGGTTGCATGGGACTCAAGGGCTGCACGGGCGGCAAGAAGTCGTTCTCGGGTGATCTGCTACTGGGTCTGTTGGGCCTCGCCATCCTGCAGATTATTCTGCGGAAACGGCCATAATGTCCTTGTAATCCGGGCATGTATCCCCGCGGTGAAGTCTCTCAACGCCGAGACACAATGAAGACGGAAAGGTCCTGAAATGGAAACGACTAGAATGCGCCTGAAGAAATGCGTGGGATGCACACGCTCCGTCCTCACAATGTGTCTGGCGCTTGCAGGAATATGCGCCTACGCACAGGTGGCCGGCGAAACGCCGGCGGGCATGGCCCGAATACCCGTCGGCAGCTTCGAGATGGGTGACCATCACGGATTCGTGGACCCGAAACACGGGGGCGATGAGACCCCGATTCACACCGTGCGTCTGGACGCGTTTTTCATCGGCATCAACGACATCACAACGCGGGAGTACTGCGCCTTTCTGAATTCGATGCTGGCGCGGCAGCAGGTCGAAGTGCGCGACGGCGGGGTCTATTTGACCGGCGGCAAAGACCTGTTGTGCGAGACGCGCACCATGTCGCCCTACAGCCGGATTGGCTGGGATGGAAAATCCTTCGCCGTACTGGACGCGAAGGAGAACCACCCGGTTGTCTGCATCCGCTGGTTCGGCGCGGCGGCCTACTGCAACTGGCTGGGCGCACAGCAGAAGCTCCCGCTCTGCTATGACACGGCCAATTGGGCGTGCGATTTTAACAAGAGCGGCTATCGCCTGCCGACGGAGGCGGAGTGGGAGTATGCCGCGCGCGGCGGCGAGCAGAATCCCTACCGCAACTTTCCCTGGGGCGACGAGCCGGATGCGATGAGGGCAAACTGGCCCGAATCGCGGAATCCCTTCCGCGCCGGTCCGGAACCCTGGACAACGCCTGTCGGCTTCTTCAACGGGAAGCTTCACCAAAAGGCCGAGTTCAACTGGCCCGGCGCGCAGGAGACCTTTCAAACGGCCGACGGTGCAAACGGCTACGGCCTGTACGACATGGCGGGGAACGCGTGGCAGTTCGTCAACGACTGGTACGGGCGCGACTACTATGCCCACAGCCCCGCCGACAACCCGGCCGGTCCCGCGCAGGGCAGCCCGATGCCCGACGGCAAGACCTACCGGGGCATGCGCGGCGGCAACTGGTACAACGGCGAGAACGGCCACAGCCGCGTGTCGAACCGCAACCCGTCCTACTTCCGCGGGCCGCAGGACCCGGACCACCCCTACTACCATCTGACGTTCCGGGTCGCGCTCCCCATCGACGCGGAGCAGCGCCCGGCCACAGCGCCGACACCGGTGCAGCGGCCGAAGCGCGGCGACAGGAGGCCGGACGGTCCACCCCCCCAGGGCTGGGGCGAAACCGGTACCCGTGAAACCAGAACGGGCTTTGTGCTGGGCAGCCCGGCGGTGGCCAAAGACGGACTGCTGCCCATGGACTACACGGGAGACGGCACCGGTTCAACGCCGCCGCTGGCATGGAGTGGTGCGCCGCAGGGCACCAAGAGCTTCGCCCTCATTGTGCACCACATCGCGCCCGACATGACGAAGTGGTACTGGATACTCTACAACATTCCGGCGGAGGTCCGGAGCCTCCCCGAGAACGTGAAAGGTGTCGGTACCCTGGGAAACAACAGCGTGAACGGGCGCGCGGAATACGCGCCGCCCCATTCAAAGGGACCGGGATCCAAGACATACATCTACACTCTCTATGCGCTGTCGGAACTGCCGCGGCTTACCGTTCTGCCCGAACGGGTTGACCGGGACACGCTGCTGGCCGCCATGAAGGGCAATATCCTCGCCACGGCCGAAATGCCGGTGACGTACTCGCGCCCGGAAGGCGCCACCGGACAGAATGACCGACCCGGCAATGATGACCGTCCGCCGCCCCCACCGCCCGGACGCAGTTGGTGGAGCTGGTGGAAAGGCGATGCTGCCCCGCCACCGCCTCCACCGCCACAGGGAGAACAAGGCGACGACCGCCGTCCGCCCCGCGATGGCGGCCCGTCCCGCGATGATCGGAAAGGCACGGGCGTTTTCATGAATGACAACGGACTGCTCAAAGCCGCCAACCCCGGCCAGACGGTCGGGCTGTTCCTGAACACGCCGCAGGCCTGCGACGGCTACACGCTCTTCGCGCCGAAGCACCGCACCATGACCTACCTCGTCAACAACGAGGGCCAGGTGGTGCATCAGTGGACCAAATGCCAATATGAACCGGGCCAGACGGTCAAGTTGCTGGAAAACGGCCATCTGCTGCGCTGCTGCTTCACCCATGCGCGGGGCTTCACCCGGGGCGGCGAGGGTGGTCGGCTCGAAGAGTACGACTGGGATGACAATCTCGTCTGGGAGTTCGATTACGCCACGGACAAGCACATGCTCCACCATGACATCGCGGTGTTGCCGAACGGCAACATCCTCGCGCTGGCCGTGGAGCACAGGACGGTGGACGAATGCGTTGCCGCGGGCTTCGACGCCCGCATGCTTCGCGACGGCGAACTGTATCCCGACTATGTCATCGAAATAGCACCCGAGCGCCCCAAGGGCGGCAAGATCGTCTGGGAATGGCACGTCTGGGACCACCTAATCCAGGAGAGCGATTCCAAGAAGCCCAATTACGGCACCGTGTCGGAGCATCCCGAACGGGTCGATGTGAATTGTAACGGACGCCCCTCGCCCGCGTTCTGGAATCACATGAACTGCATCAACTACAACGCGAAGCTCGACCAGATCATGCTCAGCGTTCGCGGCTGCAACGAGCTCTGGATCATTGACCAT
>CAZOMH010000104.1:0-10254 GCA_964580415.1 uncultured Nitrospirales bacterium | reverse complement strand
GCAGGACATCCAGTACGCAGAGGCGCAGGAAAGCGGCGTCGGCCTGTTTAACCTCTTTTTCGGATTCCGCAAGGTGGCCGCCAATTTTATCTGGATTCAGGTGGACCGTTTCTGGCATCAGGGCGAGAATTACCGCATGGTCGCGCTGATGAAGACCTGCACGGCGCTTGACCCGCATTTTGTGGAAGCCTATCTGATCGGTTCGTGGCATCTGGCGTACAACGTGACGGCAAAGATGATGGAGACACCCTGGCCGCAGCGGAAATGGGAGTCCAAATACAGTGCGTGCGTTGGGGAAAAGGAAAAGTACTATTACGTTGCGATCAATTTCCTGAAGGACGGAATCAGGAACAATCCGCGCAACTACAGGCTCTACTTCGATCTTGGTTTTGCCGTGTACAAGCAGAAGCTCAAGGATTATCCGAACGCGGTCAAGTATCTTTCCGAGGCCATCCGGCAGCCCCACGACCGCTGGGTGCCGCGGCAGTTGTTCATCTGCCAGGAACTGAACGGGCAGTATGCGGAGGCGCTTGCCGGCTGGGAAGATTATGCGCAGCGCTTCCAGGAGACCACGGTGGGACAGGACGTGGCGCCGCGCTTTATCAAGCGCAACCAGGGCCATCTGCTGGAAAAGAAGGCGGAAGAAGCCTTTACGGCGGCGGCCGCCGCAACCGACCCGGCGGAGGTGGAACACCTTCGCACGTCGGGCGAGGACTTCCGCAGGCAGGCCAAGGACATCTTTATGGTGCTGGGTTCGACCGAGGGCGACGCATTGCGCATGCGCATTGAGGCCGAGGAACTGCGCGAGCAGAAACGGTACATGGAGGCTGTGGCGGTTCTGGACAAGGCACGCTGGGAAAGCGCGGAGCTTTGGGACGACCTTTCACACCGGATTATGAAGTACAAGACCGAAGGGGGGCTGCCCCTCTCGCTTTCGGAGCAGAAGGAAATCGAGCGCGAGAAGGAGGCCGGGGTTTGCGAAGGCATGCCCGAGGCGGAGCGCCAGCGCACGCTGGAGAAAAACGCGCAGCGGCAATAGCCGGAAACAATTAAGCCACTGCGTCCTCTAAAAGCCTCCGGATGCGCAAAAGCGGGCCGGGGGCGGGGGGAAAAGGGCGTGGTTTGTGTTCGTGCGGGGCATGTGCGGACCCGCCGGATATGAATTTGCCGGAGCCGGACACCGGAGCCGGGCAGTTTTGAACACCGTGCGGAGCGGGTGTTATACTGACAATCGCGTTATGAGTACGGACGGCACATTCAGTTCCAGGAAGACGGCTCTCTTGAAAATCAAACCGTGAGCCGCAACTGCTGTCGCACCCCCAACTCACCCCATTATTCACAGAGAATTACCACAAATGCGCAATGACCGTGAAGTCCGAACACCGTTGGCGTCCCGTCTGAGACGAATGATCGTCGGCGGTGCCCGCGACCCGCACGACCCCGACATGGCCCACAAGATGGCGCTGGTCGCCTTCTTTGCCTGGGTGGGCTTGGGTGCGGACGGGTTGTCCTCCTCGTGCTACGGCCCTCCGGAGGTCTTTCTCGTTCTGCTGAAGTATCCGTTCCTGTCGCTTTTTGTCGCCCTGGGTTCGGCGCTCACTGTAATCATCATCAGCATGAGCTATGGCCAGGTCATTGACCTGTTTCCCAACGGCGGCGGCGGGTATCTGGTTGCCAGCCGGCTGCTCAGCCCGCGGCTGGGCATGATTTCGGGGTGCGCGCTCATCATCGACTACACGCTGACAATAGCCCTTTCGATTGCGAGCGGCGCCGATGCGGTGTTCAGTTTCCTTCCGCATGATCTGCTGCCCTGGAAAACCTGGGTCGCCGTTTTCGGCGTGGTCGCGCTGACCGCACTCAACATGCGGGGCGTAAAAGAATCGGTGGCGCCGCTGGTTCCGGTGTTCATGGTGTTCGTGCTGTCGCACCTGTTCGCAATCGGGTATGTGCTTTTCACCCACCTTGGTGAAATGGGGCAGATGGCGGCCAACACGATGACGGACGTTCAGACGGCATCGTCGCAAATGGGCGTCATGGGAATGGTGCTGCTGATGCTGCGGGCCTACGGCATGGGCGCCGGCACCTACACGGGCATCGAGGCCGTGAGCAACGGCCTGCCCATGCTGCGCGAACCGCGTGCCAGAACGGGCAAGCGGACGATGATATACATGGCCTCGTCGCTTGTGGTGGCGGTGGTCGGTTTGATGTTCTGCTACGTCCTTTGCGAGGTGAAGTTCGAGGACGGCAAGACACTGAACGCGGTGATGCTTGAATCAATGACGGCTGGCTGGCGCTTCCCCTGGGTGGGACATGCGTTTGTTCTGGTCACCCTCATCTCAGAGGCGGCCATTCTCTTTGTGGCGGCACAGACGGGTTTCCTGGGCGGGCCGCGGGTGATTGCCAACATGGCGCTCGACCGGTGGCTGCCAAACCGCTTCGCCACGCTGAGCGACCGCCTGGTGACGCAGAACGGCGTGCTGCTGATGGGCGGTGCTGCGCTGATCCTGATTGTTGGGACGGGCGGTTCGGTGCAGTACCTGGTGGTGCTCTACAGTATCACGGTGTTCATCACCTTCGTGCTGGCGCAGTCGGGCATGGTGCGCCACTGGTGGGCGGTGCGGGGCACTTCCGAACCCTGGAGAAAGGGCCTGTGGATTAACGGCATCGGCCTTGTGCTGAGCCTTTTCATTCTGGCGTGCATGACGGTCATCAAATTCAGGGACGGCGGCTGGCTGACAATCATTGTCACGGGCGCGCTGGTCGTGCTTTGCCTCGCCATCCGAAAGCACTATGACAACACGCTCAGGCTGCTCAAGCGGCTTGACTCGCTGGTGGAAGTGTCGCAGGTGTCGCTGGACAAGCAGGCCGAAAACACGGCGGGAAAGCCGGTTGCGTTTGACCCTGAGAAGAAGACCGCGGTGATCCTTGTCAGCGGTTTCAACGGGCTCGGCCTGCACACGCTCTTCGGCGTGGTGCGGCTGTTCGGCAGCACATTCAAGAATTATGTCTTCGTGCAGGTGGGCGTCATTGATGCGGGCAATTTCAAGGGCCCGGCGGAAATGGAGAACCTGAAAGCGCATATTGCCGCCGACCTGAACAGTTACGTCAAGTACATGCAGCGCCAGGGATGTTATGCCGAGGGACGGTCGCTGGTGGGCACCGACGCGGTGCAGTCGCTTTCGGAACTGGTTCCGGAAATTCTGGACCAGTATCCGCAGGGCATTTGTTTTGCGGGCCAGTTGGTGTTTCCCGAGGAGACAAGTTTCACGAGGCTGCTGCACAACTATGTGGTGTTCGCGGTGCAGCGGCGGCTGTACAGCCGCGGCATTCCCTTTGTGATTCTACCCATCCGGGTTTGACGCCGGCAGGACGGGGTTGTACACACTCTCGGCCCGGGGTTTGCGCCCCGGGCTATTTTTGTATCGCCCCTTCGGCGCTCCGGGAAAAACAGCCGGCAGGGACGCCGGCGCTCCCGGTAAGACGGCATTCCGCCTCTGCACTTTCGCTGTGGCAGTCTGTAGACGCGGGAATTTGAGTGTGTCGGCGGCCTGTCAGTGCGGGGGCGGTGGGGGCTGCGGACGGCGACCGGGGTTGCCGGGAAACGACTTCTGCGAAGATTCTCCCGCCGGTTTTTCCCATGGATCGACGGAGGTGTCGCTGATTTGGACGCCGCACGGATCTGCCGGCAGATTGATCCCATGGAAATCCGGATGCTTTATGAACTCGGTCGAGCCGTCCATCCAAACCACGTTGCTGCCGCCTGGAATGTGGTTGAAGTTCATATCCTTCTTACCTGCCACATCCCACATCATGGGAATCTTGGGTATGGGGGCCGAGGCGGGGGGAACGAGAATGGGGGCAAGTGCAAACCATCCGATATAACTGTAGCTGGTGAACTTGAAATCCGGCGGATTCCGGTCCCCTTTTTCCGCCTGTCCAAAGTACTCCTGCCATTGCTTTAGCATTCCGCCCACTTGGGACTCCGAGGGGCAAAGGAGCACCTTATAGTCGGTGAGGTAGTCGTTTCTGAGGCGGTTGATGCAGCGCACGTCCCCGTTGCCACCGCTCCAGGGCAGTTGGCGCTGGTGTTCCGATGCGTACATCTGGAGCGCCATGTTCAGTTCAATGAGATTGTTCATGCAGGAGTTGCGACGTGCGGCCTCGCGCGCCCGGGCCAGCGCGGGCAACAGAATGGCCGCGAGCACGCCGATGACGGCGATGACCGTGGTCAGTTCCAGAAGTGTGAATCCGCGTCTCCGTTTTATCGGCATGGTCCGCCCTCCCGCCAGTTCAGCGCCAGCACCTGCCCCTGCGCATCCAATTGAAGATCGGCGACGACCCGCGCCCTTGCATGAACGTTGCGCTGGTTGGGCCTGAAAACGCCGGTGGAGACGATGTGCCACGATGCCGGCGTTGCACCTGCGGTCACGGCCACCGAGAAGACGCCCGCGCCGAGCCTGGTGCTATCCTCGCCTGTGTAGGCCGGGTCAGTGCGGAGCGAGGCGACCGCCTTTTCCAGGCCGGCATCGGCGAGATTCATGGCCGTTTGGAGGCGCGCCCGCTGGTATACGTCGGAAAGGCCGCTGTTCAGCATCGTGTAGAAGGACGCCGAAAGCAGCGAGCCGATGGCCAGCAACCCCAGCACGATCAGCATGATGGCGCCGCCCTGTTTTCGGTTTAGTCCGCGCGGTTTCATGCCTGTCCCTCCCCGCCCAGCACGGAGCGCATTGCAGCGGTATAGCGGTAAACCACGGGCGGCCGGTTGGGGGACTGCGCGGCGTTAAGCAGGTCCATCTGCATGTTCACCAGACGCCCGCTTTCAGGAACCGTAAACTTTATCCCCATGGTCCGCAGCGCGTAGGTCTTGAAATAGGTCGTCGCCAAAGCACCGTCGCGTTCTTCAAGGTCGAGCCGGGTGAACCTCCCGTCTTCCATGCGCCGCAGCACGGCGTAGCGGCGTGCCGCGGTTCCGGGAACGGGGGAGAGTTGAAGCACCAGGCAGTCGGCGCCGGTCTTGTACTCAAGCACGCCTTCGGTGACGCGGCCCGCCTCGCGCACGGCGGCGGAGAAGGCATCGCGGATTTCCGCGGCCTGCCTGACACGGTCGAGTGCGCCGTTGGCGGCCGCCGAGAGCCGGGTGGTCGAAATAAAGGTCTGCGACAGCACCGAGGCAAGAATGGCGAGAACGGCAATGGCGCACAGGCATTCGAACAACGTCATGCCGGCATCGGCGCGGAAGCGGGGGTGAATTCTGCGTGGTATCATTTTGCGGCTCCTCCCTTGTCACCAATCAGCGTCTGCGCCGACGCCTGCATCGGACGTCCCTGATCTCCGGTCCATGACACGCGCACCGTAACGTCCCGCAGGTTCAGCCTGGGTTCGCCGAAAATGCGCACCGTCTTTTCGATTTTTGGCCTGACAAGCCGTTCGAGCGCGGGACCGACAGGCACGGCCTCGTTCTCGACCTCCTTCAGTTCGCCGAAGGGGGCCGCGCGCAGCCGTTCGAGCTGGTTCTGCGCGACGGTCTGGGCGCTGTGCATCTCCTGCATGGCGCGCACCTTGTCCAACCCGTAGTGATACGAGGTGACAATGGCGAACAGGCCAATGCCGAGCACGCCCATTGCGCTGACCAGTTCGACGAGGGTATAGCCCCCGGTTCTTCGTGCCGCATGGTTGTTCATGGGTTATTCCTCCCTTTGCACACCCGCGCCGGGCGCGGGGAACAGCCGATCCATTTCCTCGGGGGTGGTCAGGCGGGCGCGCACGCAGCGCGCCGCCTGTTCGAACAGCGGAACCATGCCCGCCGCAAGCGCCGCGTCATGCACCGTCTGGGTGCGCGGCCGGGACAGCAGCAGCCCTTCGAGCGCCTCGTCCACCATGAGCACCTCGCCCAGCGCGGCGCGGCCGTGATAGCCGATGCCCAGGCAGGCCGGACAGCCGACGGCCCGCACCGCGGCTGCGCCCTCGGCAATGCCGTAGCGCATGCGCTCGCGCGGGCCGGGCAATGCGGTTTCGGCGCAGTCGGGACAGACGCGGCGGTAGAGCCGCTGGGCCATGACGCCCACCACGGATGAGGCGGCCAGGTAGGGCTCGACACCCATGTCGAGCAGGCGTGTAAACACGCCCGCGCCGGTACCGCTGTGAATGGTGCTGATGACCAGGTGGCCGGTCAGGCCGGCCTGCACGGCAATGCGGGCCGTTTCAGGATCGCGTATTTCGCCGAGCACGAGCACCTCGGGGTCCTGGCGCAGGGCGGCGCGCAGCGCGGCCTCGTAGGTAAATCCGGTATGGAGGTTCACTTCCGACTGGGAGACCCGGCCGAGGCGGTATTCAACGGGGTCCTCGATGGCCACCACGTGCGTGGAGGGGCCGCGGCGGCCGAGAATCTCCCGGATCATGGCGTAAATGGTGGTGGTCTTGCCGCTCGACGCGGGGCCGGTGAGCAGAAAAGCGCCCTGCGGACGCGCGACCACCTCCCGGAGCGCGGCGGTGGTCTCCGCGTCAAAGCCCAGCACGTCGAGATCGAAGAGGTTGGGATCGGGGTTGAGTATGCGCAGGACCAGTTTTTCGCCGTTGACCGTGGGGAAAGTGGACACCCGCACGGCCTTGCCGCAACCGGAGGCTTCCGGGTCAATGCGGCCGTCCTGGGGCAGGTCCTTCTGGTAGGTCAGCATGCGCGCCAGCACCTTGACGCGTCCGACAACGCGCGTGTGATGCTGCACGGGCAGGCTGGCGACCTCGTGGAGCAGGCCGTCAATGCGGAAGCGCAGCGACACGCCGTCGTCCCAGGGCTCAAGATGCACGTCGCTCGCCCGGTGCAGGGATGCCTGCACCAGCAGCGCGTCGACCGCCTCGATGGCGCCCGATTCCCCGGCCCCGGCGAGCGCGGCCAAAGCCGCGCCGATCTGTTCAAAGGGCAGCGGCCCGGCCATGGTGGCCTGTGCGTCCGGTTCCGTTTTTTTTGCAAACAAACCCATCTATTCTTCCTACATACGACTTGTTATGCTGTCCATGCTGATGCAGAGCAGCCCGAAAAAGCGCGCCTGAATGATCAAGACCAGCCAACCACAGCCCACGATGGCCAGAGGGAACAGTATGTTGGAAAGCATGCGCATGGCGCGGTCGGAGCGCAGTGCATAGGCATGGGCCACTTTGGAAAGGGAATCGGGCAGGCACCCCGAGTGTTCGCCAAAGGCAACAGCGCTCCTGAGGGAGCGCGGTGTGCGCCGGCGTTCTCCCTTCAACGCCTCCGACAAGGACTGGCCCGCGCGAACGCGCTCACCGAGACGCAGCAGCGTGGCGCGAACCATGCCCCGCACGTCGGAACCGGAGGCGCTGTCCAATGCGCGGTCCAAAGGCACCCCCCGCGAAAGTAGCAGCGCGAGAACCCTGAGGGCGTGCCCCCATTGGGCATGGAGAAGAATACGGCGCACGCCCGGAATGTGCCCGAACAGGTATTGGGCCGGCTTGAACAGCAGCAGTGCAAGGCCGGCAAACAAGAGGGCGAACAGTCCGCCGGCCAGAAATGTGGCCACTCCCACGCCGGGAACCGGAGATTCCCCGCCCTCCACAATGTGGCTGAACACCTGGCTGGAGGCGTCGTTGGCCTCCTTCATCGGCCCGGACAAGAATCCGGTAAAGTCCATCACGCGCGCCGCAAATTGGGGCACTCCGCAGATTTGCCCGCCCAACTCCACAGCCAGTTGTTCCATGACCGGGAATACGGTTCCGGACATGATGCTGCTGACAAAAACGATATAGGCAAGCACGACGGCAATATACATGCAGCGGTTGCGCGATTTGTTGCCGGCCTCATGACGGCTCTGTGTTTCGTATATCAGGCCGGCCAGCGTGGTCTCCAGTTGACTGGAAGTCTCGGCGACCCCCACCAAATCGACATAGTAGCGGGGGAAGAACTTTGGCGACTGCCGCATGGCCCCGGAGAGGGATTCACCGGCCTGCATGTGCTCCGCCAGGCGGCGCAGGTGCATGGAGACCTGGTTGTTGGGACAGTCTGCGGCGCTCCGGACGAGCCCTTCGACCATGGGGACGCGGCATGCCACCAGTTGGCGGAGCAACCCGGTCAGCAGAAGCAAGTCCTTTGGCCCGGCCCTGCGTTTGAACAGGGACACACGCCGAAGACGACGGGGCCTGCCCGTCTTTGCCATGCCAATCGTTTGTGAATTTTCAGCCAATCCAGTCCGTTCCTGTTTGATCACATGTTGCCCATGATTCCGTCCACAATGTTTGACATCAGGATGAAGAACCGGGCATCAACGGTAAAAACGAGCACACCGCAGCCGATGATGGCCAGCGGAAAAGCGATGTCCGAAATGACCCGCACGGTGCGCTCCGCGCGCAGCCGGCAAATGTGCGAGAGGCGGGCCAGCAGTTGGGGCAGTTGGCCGACCTGGCTGCCGAAGGAGACGACGGCGGACATGGAACGGGGTATGCGGCGCCGCTCCTTTTCCAGCACCTCTGAAAAGGACAACCCCGCCCGGGTTCCCTCGCTCATCCGGAGCAGTACCCTGCGCGTCGCGCGGTCCAAGTCCGACACGGCCGCACTTTCCAGCGCCTGATCCAGCGGGATGCCCCGGTCAAGCAGCAGGGAGATGATTTTCAGCGCGTGGCCCCAGCGTGCGTGAAAGTGGGCTCCGCGCAGGAGCGGCAACCGGGAAACAACAAAGCCCACAGGACGGCGCAACAGAAGGTACAGCAGGACCACGACCGCAAGCAGCACAATCCCGGCCAATACGAACACCGTCCCCGACGCAGGGAAGGACCAGCCCCAATAGAAAGAACTGTCCCCGCTGACACCAAGAACCTGGTCCAGCAGTTCACCGCACACTTTTAGCAGAGAGGCCAACCCTTTCTGGATGAACACGGTGGAGTCCACGAGCGTCTTCCAGAAATCGGGAACTCTGCCTGTGGTGCCGCCAAATTCCCCCCAGACATCGTCCAGCGCCGAAAACGCCTTCGCGTACAAGAACGTGCCTATTGCCAGTGTAAAGGTCAGCAGGATAAGAACATAGAGCGTTCGGCTGCGCAACTTATGGGTCGTCCTGATATCCTGATCGAGGTCGCGCGACAGATCCGCCAGCGTTTCCGTCAGATGCCCCGACGACTCCGCCGCCGCCACAAGGTCCACATAATACCGCGGGCAGAAGGCGGGAAACCGGCTCAGCCCCTCGGCCAGTGTCCCGCCCTGTTCCAGCGCCTGCGCGAGGCGGTACAGTTGCCGTGCGACGGGCGTGCTGGGACAGTCCGTTGCGGCATGCATGAGCCCCTCCGCGAGCGGTGCCTGGCAGGTGACCAGTTGGTGCAGTTGGTCCGTGACCTGAATCAGGTCACGCGTATTGCTCCTGCGGCGAAAACCACCCGAGAAGAGACGCTGCCACCTGGACTTTCGGGCGCGCGGCAACGTGGGCATCGGTTCGGTGTACACGAGCCCCCGGAAGGTGAACAGGGCGCCGAGATCAATGTGCATCCACTTTCGGAGGTTCATGGTGCCCCCTAGTTCATGACGCCCGCAATGAGCGGACCATAGACGCTGAAGAACATGAGCCCGACGAAGAAGCCTATGACTATGGTCGTCAGGGGACCGAGCGCCATGAGGACCCAGCGACGATGCCGGTCCGCGTTGCTTTCATAGGTTCCGGCCAGGGTTTGCAGGGTTTCAGCGAGGGTGTTCTGGGTCTCGCCGTTCTGCGCCAGCCAGCACAGGCTCGCGTCAAAGCGCCGGGCGCGAATAAGGGCCTCTCCCAGTTCGCTGCCGGCCTTGACCTGTTCCATGGCCCGCCTGCCGGCGGCCTCGATAACCAGGTTGCCGGAGGCTGCACCGGCCAGTTCGAGGGCTTCGGGAAGGGGGGTGCGCGCCTCCAGAAGCATGCCCAGCGCCCGGCAGAACTGGGACATGGCGCCCATGCTGTTGAGCTGTCCGAACAGGGGCATGTGCAGGCGGAAGGCGTCGGCCCAAAGGAAACGGAAACGCCCGCCGGGCCGGGGCACACACAGCCAGACGAGCACTGCGAAGACAAAGACAAACCCGGCAAGAACCTCCTGCACATGGTTATCGACAATTTTCGACAGGGAAACCCATGCTCCGAAGATGACGGCGGCGGGATGACCGTAATCCATAAATCCGCTCATGAGTACATCGTTGAACACGGGGACGACCTTGACGAGCATGAAAATGGCCAGCAGAAACGCAGTGGCCACAAGTACCAAGGGATAGGTGATGGTCTCGACGACGCG
>CAZOMH010000103.1:0-10264 GCA_964580415.1 uncultured Nitrospirales bacterium | reverse complement strand
GAATTTCTTTTTTGCGTGCAGCCATGCGTCGTACATGAGCATGGACATAATGCGGTGATCGCGATGGCTGTCAATGGGCCAGTGGGTGAGAACGATGTCGGGGTGTTCTTCCCTGATGACCTTCCAAGCCTCGTCGTAGCGGTCCGCATTGAGTTCGGAGGAGCCGTCGATTTGGCTTAGGAACACCGGCCGCGCGCTGAGAATTTTGCAGGCCTCTTCGGCTTCGGCGCTGCGAATCTTCGCCGCTTCGCCGTGGCTCTTGCCGCGGATGCCCGCCTCGCCGCGCGTGAGGTACAGCGACACCACCTCATGGCCCGCGTCGGCATAGAGGGCCATGGTGCCGCCCGAAGAACTCTCCGGGTCGTCCGGGTGCGCTCCGGCCACGACTATTTTCAACTTCGTCCCGTCCCCGGCTTTTGCCGCGGCGGGCAGCATGCCCGCAGCCGCCAGCACGGCCGCGCTTTGCAGCAGGTTTCTTCGCGTCATGTCGGACATGGTGTTTCTCCTGTATTCATCCCGAAGTCGGCATTGGGGGACACTGCGCGCCCGTTGCGACAATGCAGCGGACGGAGAAGATCATTCTAACCACGAAACGCAGGGGAATGCACTGTTCCAACGGGGAACGGCATGTCCGCCTGTTCTGGATGCGGCCCCTTTGGCTGCGGTCACCAAACACGCCGGATATTTCTTGGCCTGGCGCTCCCGGCGGCCGTGTTTATTTGTTTGCGGCGGGGGTGCCCCATGCCTCAACCTCCAGCAGCCGCGCGATGTTGTCGGCCGTGGCGCCGCGCCGCACGAGCACGCGGAAATTCTTCACCGTAACGGGCTTGTCCGGCACATGCACGCGTGTCTTCATCGCCCGGCCCTGATCCTCTTCCACCACGGTGTCCCAGGACTTGGTCTTCTTGTTCCACACCTGGATATCATAGTCGCGCACACCCCATTTGTCGGCCTTTTCATCGACCGTTTCGGACTGGTAGGTGATGACGACGAAGCGCGACACCGGTTTGGGCTCGGGGAATTCTATTTCGAGCCACTGCGGCAGGGTTTCGTCTTTCTTGCTGGCCCAGCCGCCGCCCTTGCCCCAGTTGCTGTCGTCGCGGATGCCGTCGATAACGCCCGCCGGGCCCCAGTCGCGGTCCTGATACTCGTATTGCGACGAGGCCGAGGCTTTCGCGCCGCCCGATGCAAGCGCCCAGTTGTGCTCGTCCGGCGCCGGGTCGGGAATGGCGTCGCTCGGCAGCAGCGCTTCGGGCCCTTTGGCGAGCAGTTCCGCCGGGTCGTTCGCGAGATAACGGACGCGGTCCTGCATGGCCAGCCGCGTTCGAAACAGGCCGAGAATCCGTTCCTTTTCCCGCGGTTTCCAGTCCGCGACGCCGCGGTCGTCGCCCCAGCCGCGCGAGACGGCCACGGGCACACCGAAATTCTCCACACCCCACTTGGTGTACCCGAAACCGGTGAACGGTTTCCAGTTGCAGCTCCACAGCGTGTTGCGCCAGTTTGGGAACAACCCGAAGGACCATGCGGACGGCCGGCACCAGGAGTCCTGGTACGTGCCGTGGGCCACCATGGCGTAACCGGGCACAGCGCCCGGTCCCGCCGCGCCGATATCGTCCGAGGACAGAAAGACCTTTTCAGGATCGGCGTCCCTTACCTGCCGGGCCAGCGACTTTACCAGCCGCATCATTGCGCGGTCGGCATAGGCCGGGGCCGGCGTCATCGTGGTCATGCCCGTGTTGATATAAAACGTCTCATCCCAAACGAATCCGTCCACGTCGGGTCCATAGGCCTCAAGCAGCGCGCCAAGGTAATCTTGGTACCACCGGACCACTTCGGGATGCGCCGGGTTGCGCGCGTAGGTTTTGTCCAGGGTGTCCGGCCCCTGCCATCCGGTGATCCTGTTTCCGTCGGCGCCGGTGAAGTCCCATTCGGGCCGGTATCCCGGCGTGCCGCTGTCCTGCAGCATGCCGTCGCCGAAATACATGAGCACGCGGAAGCCCTGTTCCCGCGCCAGACGGAGTTTGCGGCGCACCTCGTCCTTCGTCATGGCCACCTTGCGGGTCCGTTCCATGGCGGTCCAGGAGTCCTGCATGCGCTTGGCCGAAGCGTCGTAGCAGTAGGTGCCGATGGCGTCGTACCAGCCGTGGAAGCACAGCGCGACCCGCCTGCGTTCCTCCGGTGCGAGCAGCTTGGCCAGTTCGGCCACGTCCTGTTCCCAGCCCCTGCCGTTGTTGCTCAGGTAGTCATAGTCCACCATGGCGATGCCGTGCAGCCAAGCCGGTCCGGCGGGAACATCGGGAAGTGCGTTCACGAAGAATTGATCGACAGCCGTCTCGAACAGGGAGCCCTTGAACCCCTTCTTGGGCACCCACAGGCAGGCGCTGCGCCGTTCGGGATTTTCCAGCGGGATCGTGCCGCTGGCAAAGCGGTAATGCACGGAGAGCTCCGAAACGCCCGAAAAGGCCCGGTACCGGAACAGGCTGCTGAACCAGGGGTCCATGGCGAGGACCGCGTCGCTCATGCCGGCACCGGACAGTGCGAGCACCGGCAGGGCCAGTTCCACCCCGTCGTTTGCCCCGGTCATGGCATTGCCCAGGCGGTACTCCAATTGGAGCGGGTTGTCGGTCGGCGTAATGTCCTTCGCCCAGCCGTTCTTGAGCGGGGCGACCGCCTTGGCGGCCATGCCCGCGGGGAAGGTGTAGAAACGGCGGATTTCCAGGTCTTCGCCGATGGGTGCTTCCGCGGAGATTTCAAAAGTGTCCGTCAGCAGCCAGGCGTCGTCACGCGCCATGAGGTCGATATTCTGGACTATCTGCATTTGGACCCCGTTGGGAGCCTTGGGAGCGTAGGTGAGCCGAAGATGGGTGGGGGAGGAGGACTCCATATTGGTGACGACGAGCACCCGTGGTGCGCCATCCTTGCCAAAACGCGCCACGGGCCCGGCAAACTGCGGCACAAAGTCCAGCACCGCGCTGAAATCGGGCGTCAGGGCGATGACGCCCGCATTGGTCCAGGTAAGCCGCATTCCCGAATCGTCCTGACTCAGGGCCGGGGGCATTGCGGCCAGGAAGAACAACAGCAAAAGAAACCGCCGCGCGCGCGAAGAGTTCATGGCCTATTTCCCATGGATGATGCAACCCGCAAAACAATGATCGCATTGTGCCCATACGGGAGCTTCGGTGCAAGAACACGACGGGCACCCCGATTCCCGTCCCAGACAGGCAAACCGTGACGGTCCCGTATGGCACTCAGGACGGCCCGGGAGTGCAGGGGGAAGGCGGCAGAAGCGCCCCGGCTTCCCCAGGGCTCGGTTTGTTCTGCGACGCATGGCGCGTTATAGTGTCTCAACGATGGCATGGGACGAGGATCGCCCATGGCAACGAAAACGGTTACCATCAAACCAGCGCACCGCAGCGTCAAGGCATACTATGAGACACTGGAACAGTATGCCGGACAGGGCATCTCCCATGAGACGGCCGTACGGTCGGCCTTCCAGAACCTCTTGGCGGACATTGCCAAGCTCCACGGCTGGACGCTGATCCCGGAGTTGACGCATTCGGCGAAGACGGGCGTGATCCGGCCCGACGGAACGATCCGCGACGACAGTTACCTTCCCCGGGGATACTGGGAAGCGAAGGACACGTCGGACGACCTCGACGCCGATATCCGCAAGAAGATCGCCAAGGGCTACCCCACCACCAATATCATCTTCGAGGACACGCGGACGGCAGTACTCTACCAGGACGCACGGGAAGCGCGCCGTGTTGACCTGAAAGTTCCAGAGGCTCTCGTGTCGCTTCTCAACGCATGTTTCGCCTATTCGGAGCCGGACATTGACCAGTTCGAGCACGCCGTCAGCGAGTTCAAAGAGCGTGTGCCGCAACTCGCGCTGGGGCTGACCGAAAAGATTGGAGACGCGCACAAGAACAATCCGCCCTACAACGTCGGCCGGATCAACGAAAACGACAACAACAAGAACCTCAAGTACAAGGTCATTGAGAAACGTACTGGTTAGTGCTGCCACAGGGGCGCTACGGTGTCACGGTCAACAACGTTCACACGGCAGTCAACTTCGGAAATCAGTACCTCGCCGCGGCATGAACGTCTTCCTGGACGAGAACCTGCCCGTCGCACTCGTGGTCAAATACTCTCCTGAATGTCCGCAACCGCATGCGTGTCAAGAAATTCGGCGAACTTTCGGTCCACCATCTTGATATGCCCCCCAAACCATGCGATCTGGAAGTTGTTGACGGAATCGGACAGCTTTTGCAGCGCGTCCGCCTGTCCGATCTGCAGCATCATCAAGTTTGCCAGGACGCCCCGAAATCTCTTGTGCTCCAGCACGTGTTTTTCAATGTCCGGGTAGTTGTGCGCGGCCATAAGTTCCTCTTCCGCCGCGAAGTGGAATTCGGAATAGCGCACCATGAAGTTCAGCGTGTCCGAAATCTGCCGCGGGCCCTGGTTCGACTCGATGGCCGCCGCCAAATCGTTCAGTCTTTCCACCCACCCCTTGTGCTGCTCATCAAGGCGGGTGATCCCAAGGGCAAAACTGTCGTCCCAAATGAATCTTTTCATGCAGTGCTGTTCCTCAACGGTATCGGCCAGTATAGCCGAAAGCCCATTCTCGGACCGGACCGGCCTGTTTGTCAACCGCGCGCCAATGTCCTTCCGTTCATGATCGCCGCGGAAGAAGGCCGGTCTCCCGCGCATGTTTGCCGTCCAGTTGCATTACTCCCCGCCGCGCACATACAATACTGACCAGTCAGTTTTGTGGATTGGAGAGTTGTCATGGAAAGTTCGGACAAAAGGCAGGCGATCATGCAGACGGCTGAAAAGCTGTTCAAGAGCGGCCGCATTCATGAAGTGACGCTGGACGAGGTGGCCCAGAAGGCGCATGTTGGGAAGGGGACCATTTATCTCTATTTTGAGAACAAGGACGATCTCTTCTTTCAGGTGGCGACTTCCGGATTTGACGAAATGTGCGCGCTGATCCGCGAGCAGGTTTCCCAGGACGACCGTTTTGAAGATCAACTCCTGCAAATGTGCCACGCCATAAGCGCGTTTTTCGGCAAGCGCCGCGAGATGCTTCACATGATGGTTACTGAAGACGCGCGGATGGACGGGTGCCGGCGGTCGCTCCGCGAGCGCTGGAATGCCCGGCGGAAGAATCTCCAGGAGGCGGTGTCGCTGGTGCTCAGCCGCGGCGTGACGGCAGGGTGCATACGGTCGGACATCCCGGTCCGGACCCTGGCCGTTCTGCTCATGGGGCTGATGCGCGCGCGGGCGCACGACCTGGGTGATCTTCCGGAGGCGCAGCGAAGCAATCAATTGATCATCGATATCTTCCTGAACGGCTCGGGCCGGCAGAAGACAAGCTGAAACAACGGACGCATCCGTTTTCGGAGGATGCGGAAACAGCGCAAAGAAGCGTGGGTATGAACAAACAGAACAAATGCGCCGCGGGCGCATGCGGGCGGCGGGTTCTCCGATGGGCGGCGCTCGCCCTTTTGCTCGCGGGATGCGCCACGGAGGCGCCCAAATGGACGCCGGAAACGGTTGCGCCGCCGCCGGCCGCGCCGGCCGGGGCGACGGCGCCCGCCCCGATTGAGAGCACGGCGGAGCCCGTAAAACTTCCCGAACCCGGGCAGGCGGCGCAGGCGATTACCCTCAACCGCGACACGGCCATACTGACGGCGGTGTTGAACAACCGTTCCGCGGAAGTGGCGCGCTTTGGCCCGAAAATCGGTGAAACCCTGGAGCCGGAGGCGCGGGCGGAATTTGACCCTGTACTGTTCGGCAACATTGCCCTTGGTCATGACGAGCGGGACGGGACATCCTCCACCGGCAGTTCCGGCAGCAGCGGGGGCACGGCGGGAACCGGCGTCGCGGACAGTGTCGCGCAAACCATCGAGATTATCACGGAGATTCAGAACATCGTTGCCGCGATTGAAGGGACGCCCAAGACGGCGGTGAAGGCCGACACATTGCTGGGCACGGCGGGCGTGAGCGAGCATTTGCCGACGGGCGCGGACGTTTCCCTGTCGGGCAGCGCCGGCAATGCGGACACGAACGTGACGGAACGCCAGGGGGTGGACGGCTGGGCGGTGAGCGCCTCCCAGCCGCTGCTTCGCGGCGCGGGTGCGGGCGTGAACCTGGTCGCGCTGCGCCAGGCGCGGAACAGGGCGGCCCAAAGCGAACACGTGTTCCGGCAGCGCATGCTGGACCTTGTCGGGCAGACAGAGACAAACTACTGGAACCTTGCCCTCGCGCAAAGACTGCTTGAAATCAGGCAGTTCGGCGTCAGGCTGGCGGAGGAACAGTTGAAGCTGACCGAAAGCCTGTTCGAGGCGGAAAAGATTATCCAGGGCGACGTGATGGCGGCGCGCGCCGAACGCGCGAGTCGGATGGCCGACTTGGTGGATGCGCAGGCCAACCTGCGCAGCCAGGCGCTGGTCATGGTGCAACTGCTGAACCCGTCGGCCGCCAGCCGGTGGAATCTGGACTTTTCCGCCACCGATCCCATAAACGCGGAACAGACGGCGCTGGACGCGGACGCGAGCGAGAAACTGGCGCTGCAATACCGTCCTGAACTGGCCCAGGCGCGGCTGGACCAGGCCAACGCGGGGCTGGACGTGCAGCGTGCGCGCAACGGCGTGCTGCCGCGTCTTGACCTCGTGGGGTCCTACGGTTCCGGCAACACGAGCAACCTCGGAACGCTGGCCTCGGTTGCAACAAGCACCACCTACCTGTCGGACACGACGAGTCTGCGGGTGGGGGTGCAGTTTGAACAGCCCATTTTGAACCGCGCCGAAAATGCGCGGCTCCGCCGGGCCCGACTGGCCGAACAGCAGGTCGGCTGGTCCGTGAGCGCGCTCGAGCAGAGCCTCGCCCGCGAGGTGCGGCAGGCCGTGGTGGATGCCGACCGCCAGTGGCAGCGCATTCAGGCAACCCGCGAGGCGGTGGAGGCGCGCACCGAGCAATTGCGTGTGGCGCAGGGCCGTTTCGAGGCGGGCAAGACCACCAATCTGGACCTGCTGATCGTGCAGCGCGATTTCATCCAGTCCGAGGTGGACGAGGCGACGGCCCGCATCCGCTATATCCAGGCGCTGACCACGCTTTATGCGGCGGAGGGAACCCTTCTCGAACGGCGCGGCATCTCGTTGGAACTCGCGAAACAGGAAGCAAAGGATTCGGGCAATGCCCAATAACACGCACCGATCATCGGGAGAAGCCCGCATGAAAAGACACACGCCCATCGCCCGGTTTGCCATTGCGGCGGTTTGCGCAGGCTTGACCCTGCTGCCCGCGTCCTGCAAACCGGCCGCCGCGCCGCCGCAGGGTGCCGGACCCAAGGGACCCGCGCCCGTCAAAATCGGCGAGGTCACGCAGCAGTCCATGCCGGTGCAGCTTGCGGCCGTGGGCACCGTGGAGCCGATTGAAACGGTGCAGATAAAGGCCCAGGTGTCCGGACAGGTGATGGAGGTGCGTTTTTCCGAGGGCGATTTGGTGCAAAAGGATCAGGTGCTTTTTGTTATCGACCGCCGTCCCTACGAAGTGGCGCTCAAGCAGGCGGAGGCGAACCTTTCCAAGGCGCAGGCGCAGCTCGAACAGGCCAAGGCCATGACTGTGAAGGACCAGGCCCAGGCGGAGCGGTTGAAGGCCACCTTTGCCCGCGATCAGGGGCTGGCGGACAAGGGTATGCTGGCCAAGGAGGAATTCGACCGTTCCCGCGCCGATTTCCAGGCCGGTGAGGCGGCGGTTGCCGCCGACGAGGCCAACACCGGGGCCAGTGTGGAGGCCATTGCCGCGGCCAAGACCACCATCGACCAGGCCAGGCTCCAGCTTGAATACTGCACCATCACGGCGCCGCTTACAGGCCGCACGGGCGAGGTGACGGCCAAGGCGGGCAACCTGGTCCGTACGGGCGATGCCGCGCCGATGGTCACGATCAACCAGATTGCCCCCATTCGCACCAGTTTTTCCGTGCCCGAGCACCGGCTCTCCGAACTGAAGCGGCGCATGGCCGATGCTCCGATTGGGGTGGACGCAATTGTGGAGGGCGACCCGGACCCGTGCAGGGGCACACTCACTTTTGTGGACAACACCGTGGACGCGACCACGGGCACCATCGGTCTGAAGGCCACTTTTGAGAATACCGACAGCCGGCTCTGGCCCGGCCAGTTTGTGCGGGTTCTTGTAAATGTGTCCGTGCTGGCCGACGCGGTCGTGGTTCCCGGCAAGGCCGTGCAAATGGGCCAGAAGGGGCCTTACGTGTATGTTGTCACCGGGGACATGAAAGCGGAAATGCGTCCGGTGAAAACGGGCAGCACGCTGCAGGACGCAACCGTCATTCTTGAAGGACTCAAACCCGGAGAAAAAGTCGCCACGGACGGGCAGTTTATGCTCGCGCCCGGCGTTGATGTCAAGGAGGCCTCCGCCGCTCCCGCGGCTCCGGGTGCTCCCGCCGCCGCGCCGTCCGACGGGGTCCCCGCGAAATGAACATTTCCTCCCTGTTTATACGCCGTCCCGTCATGACGACGCTCATGGTGCTTGCCATGCTGCTCGCGGGCGTGCAGGGCTACCGCATGCTGCCCGTCAGCGACCTGCCCAACGTGGACTTCCCCACGATTACCGTTACGGCGACGCTGCCGGGCGCCAGCCCCGAGACGATGGCCTCTGCGGTGGCGACCCCGTTGGAGCGCGTCTTCTCGACGATCCAGGGCGTGGACTCGATGAACTCGACCAGCGCTTACGGTTCGACGCAGATCACGCTTCAGTTCGCGCTGGAACGCAACATCGACGCGGCGGCGCAGGACGTGCAGTCCATGATTATGCAGGCGAACAAGGACATGCCCAAGGACATGACCAGTCCGCCGTCCTACCGCAAAGTGAACCCGGCCGACTCGCCCATCCTGTACCTCGCGCTCAAGTCTCCCATCCTGCCGTTGTCCGATGTGGACGAGTACGCCGAAACCATGCTGGCCCAGCAAATATCCATGATTAGCGGCGTGGCCCAGGTGCAAATATTCGGCTCGCAGAAATATGCCGTGCGTGTTCAGCTTGATCCGCAGGAAATGGCCACGCGCAAGGTGGGCATCGACGAGGTTTCGGCGGCGGTGCAGAATGCCAACGTCAACCTGCCGGCGGGGGACCTGCAGGGGACGAACGGCGCGTTCACGGTCCAGGCCGAGGGCCAGATATTCCGCGCGGACGGTTACGGTCCGCTGATCGTCTCCTACCGCAACGGAGCGCCGGTGCGCCTGAACGATCTGGGCAAGGTTTTCGACAGCATCGAGAACGACAAGGTGGCGAGCTGGTTCCGCGACACCCGCGCCATTGTGCTTGCGGTGCAGCGCCAGCCCGGCACGAACACGATTGAGGTGGTCGAGGGGGTGAAGAAACTGCTGCCGGCCTTCCAGGCGCAGCTGCCCAAGGCCGTCGAGATGAAGATTCTCTTCGACCGCTCGCAGTCGATTCGCGAATCGGTGAACGACGTGAAGTTCACGCTGCTGCTGACCACCGCCCTTGTGGTCCTGGTAATCTTCCTCTTTTTGCGCAACGTGCGCGCGACGGTGATTCCCGGACTCGCCCTTGTCTCCTCGGTCGTGGGCACCTTTGCGGCGATGTATGCGTTCGGGTTCAACATCGACAACCTGTCGCTCATGTCCCTGACCCTGGCCACGGGCTTCGTGGTGGACGATGCGATCGTCATGCTGGAAAACGTCATACGCCATATGGAAAAGGGCGAGAAACCCATGGAGGCCTCGTTTCTCGGCTCGCGGGAAATAGGGTTCACCATCGTGTCCATGACCGTGTCGCTGGTGGCCGTGTTCATCCCCGTGTTGTTCATGCCGGGGATCATGGGCCGCATCTTCCGCGAATTCGCCGTCACGATCAGCGCGGCCATTCTGATTTCCGGCGTTATTTCCCTCACGCAGACCCCCATGCTGTGCAGCCGTTTCCTGCGCCCGCCCGGGGACGGGCGTCACGGCCCGCTGTACCGCATACTGGAGTGGGGTTTTGATTCGATGCTTTGGGTGTACCGGTGGACCCTCTGGGGCGTGATGCGCGCGCGTCCGGCCGCCATGCTGGTTTTCGCCGCGCTGATCGTGCTGACGGGGTATCTGTTCACCATTGTTCCCAAAGGCTTCATTCCCTCGGAGGACACGGGACAAATTCGGGCAAGCACGGAGGCGGCGCAGGGCATCTCCTTCAAGGATATGGTCAACCACCAGCAGGCGCTTGCGGCCCTGGTGAACCAGGA
>CAZOMH010000102.1:0-10285 GCA_964580415.1 uncultured Nitrospirales bacterium | reverse complement strand
CTTGTTGCCGTTCGCGGCGACCAATATGTTGCCGTGCTGGAGGTCGCCATGCACCAGCCGGTCGGCGCGCAGTGCCCGTACCAGGTCGATCCAGGTTTTGGCCAGCGCGAGCAGTCGGGGTTTGGGATAGCCTTGGGCGCAAAGTGCTCCCACGTGACGGTTGAACAGGTCGCCCTCTACCCATTCCATGACCAGGAGCGGCTGCCAGCGCCGCTGGACCTGTATGCCCTGCCGGGCATAGTAACTTTCCGCAAGAAAACGCACGGAGGGGGTGTTGCGGCTGAACAGGGTGTCAAAATAGTCGCTTACTGCTTCATAACGTTCAGCACGGATGGGGTAGGGTGAGGTGAAACACTTTACCGCGCGGGCATCCCCCTGCTGGTTCTCCATGCGGAACACAATGCCAAACGCTCCCGGCCATGCCATGGGCGCGTTTGTTTCCGGGTCCCGGACAAGGTGCAGGCGTTTGAGCAGCGGCAGGCCGAAGTTGTCTGTCTTTTGGACAGCCTCCAGATAGGCGCCCCGGTCCGGCATCAGCACTTTGTCAGACCCTCCTGTTAAGTTCCCGCTCCAAATTGACGAAATAGTCAATGGGCGAGCCGGCATAGCCGAGGCACCGCACGTACATGTGCAGCGCGAGCGTGCTGGGCGTGATGTCCGCGATCAGAATGTCCTCCACCGAATCTATGCCGTAGGGGAACAGTCCCAGCATGCGCATGTGGTCCAATTCGCGGTCCAGGCTGAACAGATCGGTGACACCGGCAACCCGGCCTATGGTTTGCAGTTCGCAATGCAGAACATCGGCAATAATCAGCCCCTCGGGTGAAACGATTTTGTTGGCCACGTTGCAGGCGTAGTTGAACATGGCTATCTCGTTTACCGTCATGCCGCCGAGAAGATTGATGAAGATGAGGTTGCTCTCATCCCGGTCGTCCCCGGCACAGGAAGAAGCCAGCAACCCCGCCCACATATCCTGAATGGACGCATCATCGTGCCAGGAACCCTGGTCCAACAGAATATAGGTAAGACGGGGATGGGCCATTGTCAGATTGGCGGTATCCCCGTCGTCCGCCATCTTTCGGCGGGCCTTTTCCAGTATTGTCCTGGCATTCTTGGAGCGCCAGGCCTCTATGCGTTCATACATGCAGCCATCCTCATGACGGAAGGCGCCATTGCAGGCGGGACAGACACCTCAAACAGGCACTGTGATCCGCCCCCAAACCGGCCCCAATGCGCGTCTCCCGCACACATCACCGCTGGAAAAAAGACTGCACTGCCCGCGGCACGCTGTTTCCGGGCTTTGTGCAGGAGAGAATCAGAACGTGATCCCGAAGAAGATTTTCATGATGAGGTTGTACACGGCATTAACGAGGCTGATAAGCGTGCTGACTATGCTGAGCACCGACTCTATTGCGGCCGGGGCCGGGATAGAGCGCATATTCTGAAACTTTTTCATTCCCAATGTCTCCCTGTTTCTCAATGTGCCTGCGGGGCAGCGCAGCATCGGCTGCCCTGAATATACCATTCACGCAAAAGAACCTGACAACATTACACCGCAACCCTTTGGAGTTTTACCTTTACCGGGGCAAGGAGGACGGGTATCGGTGATGCCGTCCGAAGATCGTCACAGAAACAACTGCATTACCCATGCCGCGAATGAGGCGAATATTCCCTCGGCTGTAACGGTGGCCCTTACACGCACCGTGACATCGGCGGCCACCGGGGATTCAGGGACCAGTCCATGCACTTCTGCCGAGACAAGCGGACAATCCCCGCTTGTATTCGCCTCGGTGTCGCGCATAATCTGAACCAAGTCCACGGGGACCGGCGGCGCCAGGATGATTTCGGTGCCCAAGCCCTGTTCGGACGACATCTCGCCGAGTTCGAACGGAGTCTGCTCCACGCCGTTGACGGCCGCAGGCTTGAACCCCAGTTTTACGAAGGTTAGCGCTTCGAAGCTTCCAACGGTGGCCGTCATGCGCGATTCGAGCAGTTCGAGCTTGTCAATGGTATAGTGCGAGGCGACAAAATCGCCCAGCAACGCGCCAAGCTTTTCCCGAATCATCGTCCACATGGTCTCTTCGTTTGGAATGGCGCATACGGGCACGTCCATTTTCGAATACTTGTCCGGAATAGGGGTGCCCGGGGTGAAGAAATCGGGGATTCGCACCCCGTAGTCCTTGTAAACAGGCACACTCAGCTCCATGGTGTACTGGTTGTTGCAGCCTGCCAGGCAGAGCAACGCCACCAGGGGCAGTCCCATGCGCATGCACAACAGGACAGAACGCGGGGAACCGCGCAGCGGTAACACGCTCGGCAGACGTAGGTACTGCACTATAGAACCACTCCGTTCATATTGCCGGAACAGGCCGTTCTTTGAAATCGTCCGTCCGCGTCTAGCAACCCGTGAAGCAGAAGAAGAAGCTGAATACGGCCGCCGCGAGCGCGGCAATTCCCGCTATCACGACGTTTGAAGGTTTGTCGCAGCCGAAACAGTTCAACGGCACGCCCAGATAGGTTTGCAGTTCCTCGCGGGACCATACGCCGTCGCCGTTGGTGTCGATTATGTTGAACTCGTCCGGTGTCAGATCGGGATGATCGGCCTGGGCTTCTTCGAGGCTGATCACGCCGTTATCATCGGTGTCCACATCGTCAAAGTTATGGTAGATGTCGTCCGCGATATCATTAAGCGCTTCGCCTTCGCCTTCGCCTTCAACCTCGCCTTCACCCTCCGGGTGGCACTCCAAACAACCGCAGGCAACTCCCGTAAGGCACAACGGCGCAATAAACGCGGTCTGGTCCAACTGCAAAGGCACGTTGAGGGTTCTTGTATAGGCGTCGTGGCCCGGTGCGGTGACCGTGAACGTGTAGGTGCCGCGCGGAAGCGCGGTAAACGGATACACGCCCAATTTGTTCTGGGTGACCGGTGTGGAATATCCGCTGACGGTCACCGAGGCGTTGAGGATGCGCTGCTGCGTCTTGGCATCCCAGGCAACCACATAGGCATCCGCAAGTTTGCGGGTTCCCGTGGCTCCCAGCGCCAGAATGGGGTCGGGTGCGCCGACATTGCCGGAAAGATAGCCCTGAATCACGGCCGGGTCCAGTGTGCCCCACTCGTTGTTGGCAATGTCAACGGTCCACGAACTCTGGTTGTTGACCACCTTGCCGGTAATGGTGGTCAAGTCGAACAAGTTGAACCCTGTGCTGGAGATGCTGGCGTTTCCCAGACCCCCGGCGGCTGTGGCGGTCGCCGCGGGTGCAATCTGTACGGCATCGCCGGAAATGTTGTTGAACTTGCACCCAACAATGTCAGGCATCGCTCCCGAGACCTGAATCCCGACGGTGTGTCTGGCGAACGTGCAGTAGCGAACCATCGTCTGGTCCGAAGCGTTTTCGACATGCAGACCTGTCCAGGCGGTTGGCGTTCCGCTGAAAAGACCCGTGAAGCGGACCGAGTCCACCACGGATGCCCCGTCCCATATGGTATTGGCGCGCTTGGCGGGCGAAACCACCGTCAGCAACGCATCGACGCCCGCCGGGGGGACCGGTGTATCGGGAACAAGGGATATGTCCGTGATCATCACCGGATACTCGGCGGTAATGCTTCCCACGACGGTAGCCGCTATTTGATTGGGATCGGAGGCATCATGGATTCGGTAGTAATCGACTCCCCACAGTCGGAAATTGGACGGGAGCGTGATATGGCCTTCAGCGTAGGTGCCGGGGCGAACGTATACCGTTACCGGAGTGCCTTCCGGCGGATTGAGTGCCTGGAGCGCGGCAATGGCATGGGTGATAGTCAGCCATGGCGCGGCCGACGAACCGGAAGATGCGTCATTGCCATAGGGCGAGACGAACCCCATCCATCCCGGAGAATTGGGATCGTTGGGATCGGTTTGTCCCAGGAATTCATCCAAATTCATCACTCCGTCATCGTCAGCATCGTAGTTCTCATCAAGACGGCTCAATGGATTTAGGCCGTTCTTGACTTCCCATCCGTCCGGCATCCCGTCAACATCGGAGTCATTGTCGATGGGGTCCGTGTAGTTTGGCACTTCATCGTAGTCGCTGAGCCCATCCGCGTCCCGGTCGGTGGTTCTGTCGGGGGACGGTTGGCACGCGTCCAAATCATCAACAATAACGCAGCGCCTGCGCAACGCTTTGACGCTTGGACAATCCACGGGTTCTCCAAGAGCCGTGCCGACGAAAACATAGTCGCCGACCGCGATGCCGGGATTGTTAACCAACGGACTGAAATCCGTGACCGCAGTGCCGCCCATTGCCAGAATATGGAGATTGGTGAGGCCCTGCAGCGGGGCGATAGAACTGATTTGGGTGAAGTTGATCGCCAAACGGTCAAGATTGGTGAGTGCTGACAGATGCGCCAGTCCAGCGTTCCCGATGGGGTTGTTGTCAAGGGCAAGTCCGGTCAGCGAGGTGATATTGGCGAGGGGTGCGGTATCACTAATCTGATTCTCGCGGGCATCCAGCCAAATCAGCTTGGTCAGGTTCTCAAGTGGACTGAGGTCCACGATCTGGTTCTTCCATATGTCCAGTCTTGTCAGGTTCGTCAGGGTTGCCAGTGGGGCAAGACTGACCACCTGATTGCCTGCGAGACTGATGCCCTGAAGCGTGGATACGCCCGACAAAGGCGTCAGGTCGCTGACCTGATTGTCCGTCAAGAACACGTGTGTGAGGGCGGGAAGGCTGCCCAAAGGCGTCAAATCGGATATGCTGTTTCCCGTCAGGTCCAAGACTGCCAACTTGGTGCAGTATTCCATTCCGCTGAGGTTGACAATGCCGCCTGACGGCAACCCGCCAACAGTGATTAGTGTTCCGCTGGGCACGGCCGGAATGGCGGCGGCAAGTCCTGGATTGATGGTGAGCGTATTGGCTGTGTGGGAGACCAAAATATAATCGGTGCTGTCGCCGGCGATATGCACGTGCGCCCCGTTAATAAGCGTCGAAAAACCGGTTACCTGCAAGACCGTTTCGCCCGCTTGATGGTACCCGCTGAGCCTTCCGTTCTTGGCGGCATTGACGGCGGCAAGCTCCAGTATATTGGCGAGGTCGGTGTCCGTGATATCGCCGGTGGGCTTGTTGATGGCCTTGCGGATTGCTGCATCCAGACTGGCGTCCGGAATGGGCACCGCGACTGCTTTGGATTGCACTGTAGCCGAATCTGTCAAAGGGTATGGTGCCTGCTGGGCAAATGCGCCCAGGCAGACAACAGACGATACCATGGCAAATATGGATGCACACCAAATCTTAGTCATGCGTAAGCCCCCTTGGCTGTGTTCTGTCAGGAGATGCGATCATATCATTCACAATACATTATAGTCCATTTGACATTACGTATTTTAGCGGACTACAGGATATCTGTCAAGGGTTAACGGGGTTTGGCCGCCTCTGGCGGGGCCGTTTGGAGTATTTGGCGGCGATTTCCGGCAGGAAACAGGGAAGACTGCCGAGGAATGCTGTTTCCTGCCGCCGCGCGAGTTCATCGTGGTCCCTATTCTGGATGGAACGCAAGCCAGATTTCTTAATCCAGTCGGAATCAAAGAAGGCACCCGCGCAGCCACGCGGCCGCTTTTTGCCGCCAAGGGCCTTTCGCGGCGGCGCGACGTGGCTTCATGCAGGCCGCTGAACCCGGCCCCCCCCCGTTAAACATGACCGGCGCGCTCCAACCGGGGATACAGGCCGGATTACAGGGGAATAACCTGAAATACACTCGGGATTGAGGGGTATAATGATGGTGGTGGGAAACATCCAGCCAAAGCATTTGGGAAGACGCCCGCCTAATGGTTGGCCTTTCGTACGATCAGTTCGTACTTGAGGGCGATCAGGCCTTTGACAAATTTCGGCACGTCCCTGGCGAGGTGGACGGTGGTTCCAGAATCTTCCCGCCACCGCACGGGAACTTCTTTTATGCGGTACCCCGCCTTTTGGGCTCTTACCAGCAGTTCCGAATCGAAGAAGAACCCGGGCGTGCCCACGCCGGGCAGAATGGTGTCCCTTACCTTTCGGGAGACGGCCTTGAATCCGCACTGCGGATCGCGGATGTCCCGGCACAGCAGGAAATGGAACAGGAGCCTGTAAGCCCTGGAGACCAGTTCCCGCTTCAGGCTGCGCTCGATGACGGCCCCTTCCCGGTATCTAGAGCCGATGGCCATGTCGTAGCCCTCGCGTATTGCGTCGAAGAGCAGGGGAAGCGCGGACAGGTCGGTTGAGAGGTCCACATCCATGAACGAGTAGATATCATAATCATGCGCCAGCCAGGTGTCCCGTATTGCCGCGCCTTTTCCCTGTCGCGCCACCGAATAACAATGCACCTTTTCATGTCTGCGGGAAAGCCCGGCGGCTATTTCGGGTGTCGCGTCCGTCGAGTTGTTGTCGGTAATGATGATCTCTGCTTCGGGCAGTTCGGCGGCCCTGAACGCCTCCAATTGCGTCATTTTCTCTTCGAGTGTTTCGGCTTCATTGTAGGCCGGTATTACGATGACGGCTTTCATGCAAACCCCGCGTGATATTGAGGAGCGAACAACGGTCGCATCGCAAGAGCATAACATGCCGGATTCCTGAACAACACAAATTGCTTCTGCGGAGCCGCATTGGACGTTGGGCGGAAAACTATTTTCCCGGGTCGAAGAGGTTGCGGAGGTCGGAGTCGGGGGGCGCGTCGGTGACGGTGCGGTCCGTGTTCAAGGGAGTACCGGCGGGGCGCCAGCGGATGAGGCCGACGTCTCTTGGGCCGGGGCCTTTGGGGCCGGGCTGGCTGCGGTAGCCCGTGCCAAAGGCGGTAAGGAGGGAACCGTCGGGCAGGAGCACGGTGGAGGTGGCCTGGCTGCTGGCCCACCAGTATTCGGAACCCTTGCGGTTGCCGGTCCATTGATGGAGAATATAGCGGTGGTCGAGGTCCCAGGTCTGGCCGTTGTCGCAGCTCAGGACAGCCTCGATTCCGAAGCGGGCAAATCCGTCCGCATCTTCCGTATAGCCCTTGCGGACGACATAGGTCATCACGATGTTGCCGCCGGGCAGGAGCACCATGCAGGGGTGATGGCGTCCCCAGTCATAGAGCGGTTTGGGGTCGGACCATGTCAGGCCGTCATCCTTGGAGAGGGAGACGGCGAGACCCTCAAAGTGATCAAGCGTTTCGCCCTTGAAACGAGCCGGAATGTCGGTGCGGCAGGCCGCCACGAGGGTTCCGTCTTGGGCGCGGACAAGAGCCGCCTCGCTAACGCCCTTCCATTGGGGCACGGCAGTGTCGCCGGTCCAGGTGCGTCCTTCATCGGCCGAGAAACGGATGTGTCCGGCCGAGTAGCCGGGGCCCCTCGCGGCGTTGTACCAGTCGGTGTCCATGGTGTAACCGGTTTGGACCAACCGGAGCGTGCCGCCCGCCTTCTGTTCGACAAGCATGGGGTCCCACATGTTCCAGGTCTTTCCGTCCGGTGCGGGCGGAACGGGCAGCGGGTCGCTCTTGGAATCGGTCTCCGGGCCGCCCCAGGTTGCGCCATAATCCGAACTGAACCAGAGCCGGTCGGTCACAAGAAGCAGTCGTCCGGCTCCAAGGCAGGTGAGGCTCGTGCCCAGCCCGGGAATCGTGTTGCCGTCCTTGTCGAGCGCGGCAGGGCGCGGTTCCGTCCATACTGCGCCGTGGTCGTCGCTCGTGAGAACCATGGCGTGGTGCGGATAATCGCAGCCCACGAGCATTAAAAGACGGTCCTTCTCGGGCATGTAGACGACATACGGAACAGCCACGACGCGGTCCCAGTGTCCGGTGACGATTTGGAATTGCGCGGGAATTTGAACCGGCTTGTCGCCGTTCAGCAGGCGCACTTGGTGGGGCTGCCAGCCGTCCGCAGGCTTGGGCGTGTCTGCCCGGGCGTTCCAATCGGACACAAAGAGCAGGCAGGCGGCCAATGAGATCAAAATGCGCACGGTGTCATTCTCCAAATTGAAGTGCGGGGTATGCTGGACAACCCATGTGCCCGGTCGCACACAACACTCTAGCACGACAGGTGCGCATTCTCCCATTCGGCGTTTTGCGGCAGAGCCGGCGGGTGGGTAGTATGGGTGTTGCTTATGGAGGTTCTTGCCATGCGGTGGATTCTGGTTGCAATGACGGTCTTTGCGTCGCTGGCGGCGGCGGATGAACAGGAAATCGACGCGACGACGATTCATGGCAAGACATTGTGCGGATATCAGGGGTGGTTTCGATGTCCGGGCGATGAATTGAACACAGGCTGGGTGCATTGGAGCCGGGAAAGCAAACGGATTGCACCGGACACATTGACTTTTGAGATGTGGCCGGACATGTCCGAGTACCGTTCAGCAGCGCGCTGCGGTGTGGAAGGCTTCACATACCCCGACGGCAAACCTGCGGAACTGTACAGTTCGGAAGGTCGGGAAGTCGTGCTGCGGCATTTTTCGTGGATGGCGGAGTATGGGCTTCACGGCGTCTGGCTGCAGCGCTTTCTGGTTGGATTGCCCGAGGGCCCCGAGGGGGCGGCGATGTACGAGTCGCACAAAAGGGTGCTGGAGCAGGTGCGCCTGGCGGCGAGAGCGACGGGGCGGGTTTGGGCGGTGGCCTACGACATGGCGGCGATGCCGCCGGACAAAATCGTCGGCGCGCTAACAAACGACTGGAAGCGGCTGGTGGACGCCGGGGTGACGAACGATAAACGGTACCTGCATGAAAAGGGGCTGCCGGTTTTGATGGTATGGGGCTTTTACCCGAAGCAGAACATTACGGCGGAGATTGCGAACCGTATCATCGATTTCTTCAAGAATGATCCGAAATACCGGGTATTTCTTGCGGGCGGCTGCGAGTGGGAATGGCGGACGGAAACGACGCCGGGATGGCCGGGGTTCTTTCGCCGTTTTGACCTGATCTGTCCCTGGAATGTGGGCAATTACTCCGTCGACAAGGAGGGGAACAAGTATGCGTCCACGAACTACTGGCGGGCGGACGCGGAAGAGGCCGAATGTGCGGGCATGCTGTACCTTCCGGTGCTCTATCCCGGATTCAGTTGGGACAACCGGAAGCGGCTCAGGCCGGGCAGGTCGGTTATTGAGCGGCAGGGCGGGCGTTTCTTCTGGAAACAGTTTTGTGCCGCGGCGGACTTGGGGCTGGACATGGGGTATGTGGCGATGTTTGACGAGGTGGACGAGGGGACGGCCATCTACAAGGTGACCAGCACGCCGCCGGTTCAGGCGCATTTTGCCGGGTATGAGGGACTGCCGAGCGACTGGTATTTGCGGCTGGCGGGGGAGGGGACGCGGATGCTGCTGAAGCAGCGTCCGTTCACGGCGGAATTGCCGATACGGCCCTGAGCACGTTGGGTGGAGTCCGGGAGGGGGCATGCGGTTTGCGGAAGTCTATTCTCGGGGGGTGCGGTTGTTGTAAAGTTATACCCGGTTCGACACGCCCAACACAGGAGACCCATGATGACACAGGCATTCTCAGGATGGACAAGGCCGGCAATGGCCATTGTGGTTATGGTTGCGGGATATGCCGCATTTTCGGCGCAGGCCGCGGACGACGCCAAAGCGCTCCCCATCCAGACGGGGACCGGCCATCACTTCGCCTGCACCGACTATTCCGGCGGCAAGGTGTTTGTCGTGGACAAGGACGGCAAGGTGGAGTGGGAATACAAGACGGGCACCTGTGACGACCTGTGGGTGCTGTCCAACGGGAACCTGCTCTTCAACACGGGCCACGGGGTATTGGAGGTTGACCGCGACAAGAATACGGTCTTCTCCTACGAATCCCCAGGCGAGGTGTACGCCTGCCAGCGGCTGGACAACGGCAACACCTTTATTGGCGAATGCACCGATGCCCGGCTGATCGAAGTCGAGCCCTCGGGCAAGATCGTCTTTGAACTCAAGATGCCGCCGCCGGACGCCAAATATGCCGGGCATGCCTATATCCGCAACGCCCGCAAACTCGCCAACGGCAACTACCTCGTTTGTTTCTACAGCCAGGAAGCGGTGCGCGAACTCGATCCGAAGGGCAATGTGGTTGCCGAAATCCCCGCCGTCGGCGGACCGCACAGCGCCGCGCGCCTTGCCAACGGCGACACCATTGTTGCCTGCGGCGACATGAAGAAGGAAGCCACGGTGTTCGAGGTGGACAAGACGGGCAAGACGGTTTGGCAGATCAAGCATGACGAGCTGCCCGGTATTGCGCTCAAGTTCATGACGGGCTTTCAGCGCCTGCCCAACGGCAACACGGTCGTGACCAACTGGGTCGGCCACGGCGAATTCGGCAAGGCCCCGGGTATTA